>NZ_JAKJSW010000001.1:0-32700 GCF_050337375.1 Vibrio makurazakiensis
CAGTGATACCGCAACACTACAATATGGCTATCCGTTCGAACAACTTACCAATAAGCCATCGTTGATATCAGAACTATATCAACCTTTATTGGAAGCGATTCCTGATCTAGAAAAACGCACCTATATAGAAATGGGTGGCAACGCCAATGGTGGCGATTGGGTGGGTTGTGCTGGCTATTACACCGGTTGCTTCATGGAGCCTTGGCTTGATATTCCACCCACAGGGCATCAAATATCCATGCGCTTTCATGAGTTCTACCGGTTTGAAGGCGGGAAAGTGGTCGAAGTCCAAGCGTTGTGGGATATCCCTGAACTGATGATGCAGGCACAAGCGTGGCCAATGACACCAAGTTTAGGCAGAGAGTGGCACCCACCGGCACCAGCCACACTAGATGGTATCGTTGGGCAAACCAATGCAACGCATGCAGACAGTAGCTTAACCGTCGTTTCAGAAATGCTAAATGGTTTATCAAAGCACGCCAAAGGCGGCGTAAACGCCATGACTCTTGAATCATTTTGGCACCCTAAAATGAGTTGGTATGGCCCTTCTGGTATTGGGACTGGCCGGGGAATAACAGGATTTAGAAATTGGCATCAAATTCCTTTCTTAAATGCCCTACCCGATAGGCGAACCAAAGAAGGGAATGGTTACCTATTTGCTGATAATAACTACGTTGCCTTCACGGCATGGCCAGGAATGGAGATGACGGTATCGGGAAGTGGTTGGCTCGGCATTGCGCCATCCAATCAAAATATCACGATGCGGAGCCTCGACTTTTGGCGAGTTGAAGGAGACAAAATTCGAGAAAACTGGGTGTTGGTCGATCTGCTCGACGTCTACCACCAGCTCGGCGTTGATGTTTTTGCAAGAATGAAAGAACTCAATAAAGCACGCTATCGTCAGTTTGAGCGCTAAACACATAATTAAATTGAGTGAGCCTGTCTCTAGCTTAGGCTCGCCACGAACAAATAATTCAAGGATAGAACAATGACTATGACTGGATTTGAACCAAAATGGCAAAACTTCCCAGACTATATATTAGGCATTACCAAAGAGATCTGGGAAGATCGCGGCTTACACACCCTGCATGATTATTACTCTGAAGATATCGTGGTAAGAACACCACAAGGCATCGCTATCGGCAATAAAGATGTCATCAACGCTACTTTAGCCGTGCTTGCCCAATACCCAGACCGAACTCTGTTTGGCGAAGATGTTATTTGGAGCGGTTCACCAGAGCAAGGCATGTTGTCGTCACACCGCATCATCTCCACCGCAACCGATAAAGAGACCGGTACTAAGCTCAAATTTAGAATCATTGCAGACTGCCACGCTATTAATAACCAAATCAATGATGAATGGCTCATCCGAGATCAAGGCTCTATTGCCAGACAACTAGGTTATACACCAAAAGCTTACACGCAGCATTTGATCGACCAGAGTGGCGGAATCGAAAAGTGCCAACCTGTATTCACACCTGCTTGTGACCAACAAGGGCCTTACCTAGGTGTTGGTAATGACAACAAATGGGGCCGCAAATACGAAGACATCCTACAAGCAATTATGAATGCTCAACTGAGTGTGATTCCGCAAGAGTATGATCGTGCTTGTATTGGGGAATACGCAGGTGGTCAATCTGCGCTTTCACATTCTGAAATCGACCACTTTTGGATTCAATTGCGTTCCTCTTTCCCAAATGCAGAGTTTAAGGTTCACCACCGTATAGGTCTAGAAGACGACATGATGTCACCACGGGCAGCCATCCGATGGTCGCTTCAAGGTAAGCATGAAGGCTATGGTGCTTTTGGTCAGCCCACAGGCGCTGAGGTTTACATCATGGGAGCATGCCATGCTGAATTTGGCCCTTGGGGATTACGTCGTGAATATGTGCTTTACGACGAACTGGCTATTTGGAAGCAAATTATCCAACACACTGGATAAGCCATAACGAGAAACTCAGAAGAGTCATACCTTTGAACCATTTCCAGCTATCTGCGAAAAGAGATAACTATGTCTAAATACCAACAAGCAAAAAGTGTCGTACGCGCATACTTCGACGCCATGGAAAACGCAACTCCCGAAAACGTGGCGCAAGTCCTCAAAGRACACACGTCAGAAGATTACCTTTGGCGTGGTGTCTACCCTTTTCGAGAACAAGTGGGAGCACAGGCCACTGCTGAGGTTTTCTGGTCGCCACTCATGAAATCCATCACGCGCATGCAACGCCGTCAAGATATCTTTATTGGGGGTAACAATGAAATTGCCCCTAATGAAATTTGGGTAATGAGTATGGGCCACTTTATGGGGCTTTTTGATGCAGAGTTCCTGGGTATGCGCCCTACCGGCAAGATCATGAATATCCGCTACGCCGAATTTAGCTGTGTCCAAAACGGTAAGATTACGAAAACAGGGCTATTTCTCGACTTATTGGGAGTTATGGACCAAGCGGGCTGCTACCCATTACCGCCATCAACAGGTAGACATTTTGTGTACCCGGGGCCTCGTAACCACGATGGACTTTTATTCGAAGATGCAGCACCTAGCGAAGGACAAGATACACTAGCACTCGTTAATAAAATGGTAGATGACCTTTCAACACTGAACGATAGCGGTGCTATGGGCTGCCCGCCAGATATACTAGAAAAGAGTTGGTCTAAAGACATGATCTGGTATGGCCCATGTGGTATCGGCGCGTCTTACACGATCCCCCGTTATCAGCAACAACATCAGCTACCGTTTCGTAACAACCTGAAAGATAAAAAGTTTAATGGGCACATATGTCGCTTCGCAGAAGGTAACTTCTCTTGCTTTTTTGGTTGGCCAAACCTATCTAATACACCAATTGGTGGCTTCTTAGGGCTACCCGGAGGTGAAATTCGCGCCGATATGCAAGTGGTGGACGTTTACTACCGTGAAGGTAACAAGCTATCAGAGAACTGGGTATNGATTGACATCCCCTTTTGGCTAAAGCAGCAAGGTTTAGATGTATTCGAACGCACGCAGCAAATATTAAATCCATCTCTATAAATGAGTTTGCAGCAACTCGCAGGTTTCAATCGCACTGACGTCCGTAACAATACAAGAAAACTAAGATGTTGTTAGCTACAAACGATGTGACCTTGATTTGAACATACCGCACAAACAAAAAGAGCGAGAGGCTTACCTCTCGCTCTTTTTTATCGTCAATCTGCTGTAGCAGTTGCTGCACTAAAAATGCCACTGCTTAAYTTTACACTTTGTTGTCAACCTACCAATTCAAAGGTGCTAAGTTTTTATCACAACAAATAGTCCAAGTTGATAATATTCAACGATAAGGTAAATCATGACTCTACACACTAAAAAAGGCTCACTGTTATTGCTTTGTGCGCTTTCTTTTAACAGTACAGCCAGCACACAGTGCGAAGGGCTGTCTGGCTGCGAAAAAAAATTCTGTGAGATCGAATACCAAATAACGAAAGCAGAGGAATACGGTAATAAACACAAAGTAGAAGGATTAACGAAAGCGTTGAACTCTGCTAAAGAAAACTGCACTAACGAAGGCTTGAAAGACGACCTACGAGAAAAGATCACATCGAATGAAGAAGACCTTAGTCAGTATCGTTCTGATTTAGAAAAAGCAGTGAGTAGCGGTGAAACGGATAAGATTCGAAAGTATCAGCGTAAAATCGAAAAAGAGTTGCTTGAAATAGACGACTTAAAGCAAAAACTATCTGAAATACCATAATACGGCAACCTAAGACTTAGGGTCTTCCCATTCAAAAATCTAGAGAAAAGCGAGTTACAACAAGCGATTTTTGTATTGTTCTGGCGTTGTCCCCGAGTATTTCTTGAACATCGAGATAAATGGACTGGCCTGGTTATAACCTAGAGTCAACGCGACCTCTTTAACTGACTGTCCATTTCTTAACAAGTCCATCGAATACAAATAGCGAACTCGTAAGCGCCATTCAGTGAAGCTCATGCCTAATTCACTCTGGCAATGGCGAGCTAAAGTGCGCTCAGTAGTATGAACTATTTCAGCCCACTGTTTTAACGAAACGTCTTCGATCGGATTCTCTTCAATAGAAGCTAATATCGGTGCAAGATATTTATTGTCACTCGATGGCAAAAAGTGATGAGCGACTTCTCGAGTAGCAAGCTGATCTAATAAAACTTGGACGAGACGCTGGTCTTGTACACTTTGGGCAACATTCACTTCACGTAGACGAAAGTCATCCACAATAGATGTCACTATTGGCGTTACATTAATCAAGCTTGTTGTATCAGGTAGGTTCTTCGTAAATTCCGGAGCTATGTTTAATGAGCAATAATCTAAGGGCTTGCGATTATAGCTGCAATGCATAACCCCAGCAGGCACCCAAATAGCTAAATGCGGCGGAGCAAGAAAACGCGTGCCCTCTGCTTCCATCTCCAAAATCCCACCACTGATAAGCTGTACTTGCCCCCATGGATGGCTGTGTACCCTTGTCTCGGTATTTGACAAAAACGCTTCAAAATTCATAAATACGTTGGATGGAGCTTTATCAATTGATAAGGATGGGTGAAGATTTCTTTGTGGCTTTTTCAAACTTGTCTTCCTATCGCGCTCAATGTCGTTTTAAAGATACATAGTTTCATTACGACCTGTCAAACTAGTTTCTTCTCACCTAATTGCGACGGTATTCACATGATCTATCTTCTTCCTTTATTCACAGTTTTGATCTGGGGAATAAATGCCATCGTTAACAAGATGGCCGCTAGCGTCATAGAGCCAAGTGCAATGAGCTTTTATCGCTGGTTTTTTGCAATGCTTATTCTTACTCCATTTTGTATTCGATCAGTAATAAAGCAATGGCCGACAATTAAGCCAAACCTAAGTAAGTTGGCATTTCTTGGATTCTTAGGGATGGTACTCAACCAATCCCTCGGCTACTACGCAGGTTTAACCACGACGGCTTCTAACATGGCACTAATTACGTCGCTTGTTCCGCTAATCAGTGTTTTTATTAGTGTGCCACTTTTGAAAAAATCCATCTCAGCATTAAGTATTATCGGTGGCGTTATTTCGTTAGCGGGTCTTGCTTTTATGCTTGGCCAAGGGGACCCTCTGTTTTTCCTTCATCAGAACATTACTCAAGGTGATGGGTTAATGCTAATCGCAGCGAGTGTTTACGCTACGTACTGTGTGTTACTTAAACGATGGAAAATGCCAATCACGAATTGGGTTGTCATTTATATCCAAGGGCTATTCGCTGTGGCAATGTTGACGCCTCTTTGGCTAAGTAGTGAGCACCTACTACCAACACAAGCATCACTACCATTGATTGCGTACGCTGCTGTCGCAGCATCGGTATTAGCCCCCTGGATGTGGGTAAAAGCCATTGATGCGATAGGGGCTGATTCAAGTGCGATGTTTATGAACCTTATGCCCGTTTTTGCAGTGGTATTAGCAGCAAATGGGCTTGGAGAAGAGATCCACACGTTCCATCTAATTGGCGGTTTAATGGTTATTTCAGGGGTAATTCTATCGCAGCTCAAACGTCAAAAGCCGTTAATGAGCGAATGCATTCCTGAACTCAAAAAGCCGCAAGAAACCATCTAAATTTCACTGAGACTAGGGCTTCTGTATGGGGCTCTAGTTTCCAGCTTTTAAAATAAAATCGCGTTTGCCTTTTTCATCCTTTTTATATTTAATGGATAGAGTTCTGTTAAAGTCTGGAAAGGAAACTATGACTAAGAAACCCCTATATCTCACTATTGCCGCAATTCTTTTAACCGGCTCGACCATCGCTCATTCCGCCTCGGTACCAAACGATGTCACACTTGCCGAAGAGCAACATTTAGTTCGTGGTAACGCAACAGAACCAACCTCAATCGACCCAACTTTTGTCAATGCTGGGGTCGCTGCAGATGTTATCGCGAATGATATGTTTGAAGGGTTCGTGATCGAGAATACGCTAGGGCAAATAATCCCCGCACAAGCAAAGGATTGGCGCTTCAGCAATGGTGGAACAACCATTACTTTCAATTTACGCGACAATATCAAGTGGTCGAATGGTGAACCTGTTTCAGCGTCTGATTTTGTATACGCCTGGCACCGAGCAATTAACCCGAAAACGGGGAACAATACGAGCCACTACTTTGTAACAGCAAATATTCTTAACGCTGACTCTATTATTAAAGGTGACAAACCTGTTGAGTCACTCGGTATCAAGGCTATTGATGACACAACCGTCGAAATTACCTTAGAGAAACCAACCTCATATTTCCTAAGTTTAANGAGTGTAAAAACGTTCTTCCCTCTGCCTCAATCGGTTGTTGAAAAGCATGGTGAACAATGGACACGAGCAGAAAATATCGTAACCAACGGTGCTTACACATTAAACAGTTGGGTTCCGAATGAATATGTAGAAGTCGTTCGTAATGAACACTATTGGGACAACGCTGAGACTGTCATCAATAAGGTGACTTACCTTGGTTTATCCTCACAAAATGCCGAGCTGATCCGCTACCAGGCGGGTGAGATTGATATGACAAACCGTGTTCAACTAGAGTATTACCAAAAGCTGAAGCGTGAAGATTCAAGACAAATCAAGTCACAACCGCTTTTAGGCTCTTACGTATACTCATTCAATACCACACAAGCTCCATTTGATGATGCTCGCGTTCGTAAAGCATTAAACATGTCGGTTCTTCGCGATATCCTGGTCGATAAAGTAACGGGGCAAGGCGAAGAAGCAGCTTTCAATGTTGTGCCTAATACGATTCCCAATTACGACGCCCCTGCTGCCGACTTTAAAGCTCTAAGCCACCAGAAAAAATTGGCTCAAGCAAAGCAGTTACTGAATGAAGCCGGTTACAATGAAGACAACCCTCTAGAATTCACACTCACTTATAACACCAGTGATAATCACAAGAAGATCGCCTTGGCTATTGCTTCTATGTGGAAACCGCTCGGTGTGAAAGTGGAATTGGAAAATATGGAGTGGAAAGCCTACGTTGCAGCGAAAAGCTCAGGCGATTATCAACTGGCTCGCTCTTGGTCGTTTGGAGACTACCCAGAGCCGTCAGCGCAGCTTCATACTTTTACATGCGGTCACACGGCCAACGAAAGTGGGTACTGTAATAAAAAGTTTGACGAGCTTCTTAATCAAGCTGGCAGCACAGCAGACCAAAAGCAACGTTACGATCTTTACAATCAAGCAGAAACCCTACTTAACGATGCAAACGCAGTGATCCCTCTGTATCACTACAATCACACTCGTTTAGTCCGCACAACACTAAAAGGCTTCCCTGAAAATAATCCTAAGGGCAATATTTACGCAAAAGATCTCTACTTTATCGCAGAGTAATGTTTATTGCCGGCTGATCCTTATAGAAGGCTCAGCCTTGTTCGATGAGAAATAAAAACGCCTAGCAAATAGCCAGGCGTTTTTAATTGTGCCGTACTTTTAATTGTTCCGTACAAAGAACGCGCTCTAACACATCAAAAGCGTATTACGCTATACGATACTGAGGTTCTAGAACACTCACCCCAAGGCCACTTTTCTTCGTCACTTTTAGTTGCACAGGAATACGCTCTTTCATCGCTTCGATGTGGCTGATCACACCAATCATTTTTCCTGATGCATTCAAGTTATCAAGTGCATCTAACGCGATATCTAAAGTTTCCGCATCCAGCGTGCCAAACCCTTCATCCAAGAACAAAGAGTCGATACTGGTTTTGTGACTGACCAAGTCAGAAAGCGCTAACGCTAATGCTAGGCTCACCAAGAAACTTTCACCGCCAGATAACGTTTTGGTGTCGCGTACAGCATCACCTTGCCATGTATCAAGCACTGAGAGCTCTAACCCTTCTCCACCTTTTCTTTTTAATAGATAACGTCCGTGTAGGCGTTCAAGCTGTTTGTTAGCTAAGTACACCAAGTTATCTAGCGTCAGACCTTGGGCAAATTTACGGAATTTATCGCCCTTCTGTGAACCAATTAACGAGTGAAGATACTGAATATCATCGTACTGCTGACGATATTCATCAATTTGGTCGAATAATGTTTGCTGCCCTTGTCTGCGCTTTTCATCTGACTTTAGTTCATTGGTCAATTCACCTAAACGCTTCACACTGGTATCGAGCTCTTGTTGTTGCTCGTTATACAATCCGATCACTTCAACGAGTTGAGTTTGCTGCCATTGAATTGCGAGCTCTGCTTCATTGAGCTTGTTCAATTCTTTTTCACAGGCATTGAGCACTGCAATACTGGCTTCTAGCTGTTTATCAAGTTTCGCTTTAAGTACAGAGAGCTCATTTAGCTCTTGCTCCGTAAGTAGCGATGCTAAGAACTCTTGTTGGTCAGCGAATGGGCTAGCGTTCAACACTTGTTGCCACTCAGACGCTTTACTCGTCAACTCTAAACTTACTTTCGCCAAGTTATCTGACAGCATTTTTAATTCAGCTTTAGCACTATGAAGTTCCGCGTCTTGCTTTTGAGCCAGAGTGACCACGGCTTTCAAGGTCACCTCACACGCTTCAAGCTGACTCGACATATTCGCTCGTACCACTTCAACCGCTTGCTCTCCAAACAACTGTTGGCGCTCGGTAACCTGCTGTGTTTTCGTTTTCTCTAGTTCAACTAACGACTGTTCAAAATCAGCCAATTGCGCTTTAAGTTGAGAAAGGTGTTGCAAGGTGTTCGCCAAATCTTTTTCTACTAGCGCATATTGCTTAGTATTTTCTTGAAGTGCCAATGAAGACTGCTGCCATTGTTGTGCATCCTTATGTTTCTGCACAAACCAAACATCAATTGAAATAGACGAGTCCACTTCAAAGCCACTCGACTCAATGGCACTTCGCAATGCCTTCTCCAAATCAGAAAGCGTTTGGCTAAGCTCATTGAGCTGAGATTGAATCGTCGCCTGTTCTTTTACTAAAGACTCACTACGTTGCTGTTCAAGCGTTAAATCACTGGTTACTGACTGAAGCTGCAACTGAACTTTATTAACAGAATCGGTGGTTTGTTGAACCTGCTTTTCAACATCCAAAATGGCACTGAGCTGTACTGAAGCTGTTTGCTTTTGTTGCTCTAGTGCCGACATCAACACATTAACGGTATCTGGTTGGCCGATATCAAGTTGTACTGGCGAATCACCATCCATAACACCACTGTTCGCCAAGCCGTCACACTGTATTTGCCAATGGTTTAGCGATTCATTAATTTGTTGTGTCAGCCACTCTAGACGCTCCGTAAACTCCGCTTTTTGTCTCGTAAGCGCGTCTAGTTCAGCGCTTATATCGCGTCCGGATTGTTCTGTTTTTTCAAAATCTAACTGGGCTTGGCGTTTTTGTTCGAGAAGCTCATTTTGATTAACAGTCTGCGCGCCTTCCAATTTAGGGTGTTCTAGTGAGCCGCAAAGTGGACATTCTAAGTTTGGTGCTAATTGTGCTCGGTAGTGCGCTAGATGCTCTTCTTGCGAAAGCAACAGATCCATAGATTGCAGTAACTGCTTTTGAGTTTGATAGTGATTACGCAGCTGCTCTCGGCGGTTTTCTAGATCGTTTTGGGTTTGCTTTGATTGCTGTAACCATTGCTGTTTCTGCTGGGATTCTTGTGTCGCTTGCAGCCATTGCCCTTGCAAGCTCGTCAACGAGTGCTTCATCGCAAGTTGATTCGTCAATGCGGTTAACTGCGTTTCCCAGTGTTCTCGATTTGTAGTTTGAACAAGGCCGTTAAGTCGCTCTGTCGCCTGACTATGTTGCTGTACCACCTGTTGGTGTTCTTTTTCAGCATTATCAAGAGCGAGTTGGCAACGATTCAACTGCTGGTTTTGCAGCGTGGTACGTTGCTCTAAATCAGAACCTGTTTTTTGCAATTGAACCCACTTATCCTGATCACGCTGCAACTGAGCATGCTGCGCTTTCCAGCCTTCTAACTGAACTTCCACCTTTCCATCAGCAGCATTGGATTCTAGGTACAGTTCTAATTCAGCGTTCGCTGTTATCAACTGTTTACTGCGCTGATCGAGCTTAACCACTTCAGCTTGTTGTGTTTCTATTAGCTGAGATTGCTTCGTTTCCTGTACTCGTAGTGATTCTATCTGCTGAGTCACTTGGGTGATTTGATTGTCGAGTGGTAACACTTTTTCGTTAATCAGCGTCTCTTGTGCTTGTTGCTGCTTCTTAACGTCATCTCGTGCATTTTCAGCAACCTTAAGCTGTTGGTTCGTCTCAGCGACGGCTGAGATCGCGACGTCAAATTTTAGTTGCTGATTTGGCTGTTGGCTCTGCAGTTCGTTATGACGATGCTCAGCTTCTTGCCACAGCGAGTAAGGCGCTCGCAATTTTTCAGCAGGTTCATTTTTCGCTAAGCGATCCAATTGCGGCTGTGCTTCTTCTATCGCTTGCTGCGCATTACGATTGTCTTGCTGAGCGCGACCCAGTTCTGCTTGCTGTTTCTCTAGTTGTTCCCACCAAAGCTTATGCGCGTTCAGCTGCTCTAATACTTGCTTAATCTTTTGCTGTTTCGACTCAACTTCTGTGAGCTCCAGTTTAAATTGCTCGACTTGCTCGGGCGTTAATAACTGCACACCTTGAGCCTGAGACTCTAGCTGCAATAATGTTTGTTTGGCGTGGCTAAAGTGTTGATGAACACTTTCTGAGATCAAACCGTAGATCTCAGTCCCTGTAAGTTCTTCTAGTAGCTCTGCACGTTCCGACTCTTTGGCATTTAAGAAAGCCGCAAACTGACCTTGAGATAGCATCATTGATTTGGTGAAACGAGCGAAGTCCAATCCGGTGAGTGACTCGATCATCTCAGATTTTTTCTTTATCTGAGTCGCCAACACTTTGCCAGATTCAACTTCCGCGAGTTCGACTTGAGCAGCCTGCAAATTGCCATCCGCTTTTCCACGGGAACGTCGCATGCTCCAAAATGCTCGATAAGCTTTGCCTTTCACTTCAAATTCAACTTCCGAGAAGCATTCCGCAGTGCCTCGCGTCATGATCTCGTTACTACTGGTCGAAAGTTGCCCAAGCCTTGGCGTGCTGTGATAAAGCCCTAAACAGATAGCATCCAGCAGCGTGGTTTTGCCCGCCCCTGTAGGGCCAGTGATCGCGAACAACCCATTATCGGCAAATGGAGACTGGCTAAAATCGACTTTCCACTCGCCCTTTAGGGAGTTCAGGTTACCAAAGCGTAGCGTTAAGATTCTCATTCTGCTGGCTCCTGATGTTCGATATCCGAGACTATTTTCTTAAACGTTTGGGTAATTCTGGTTCGGCGTTCTTGCTCCGATTCACCTTCAAACTCTTCAAGCTCAAGGCGCTTGTTAAATACATCGAACGGGGTTAATTCCGCCAACGTTTCATTCTTTGCTTGTTTGAGTGAAGCGGAATAACTTTCACGAGAACGGCGCAATTGAAGCACTTCAATTGAAGTTCCATCGACCATTAATTGAATTCGGTTTTGCAGATCCGAAAGAAAATCTTGAACCTGTACTTCAATAGACACCCAAACACTGCTTTCACCACTTTCAGCGGCAAGCTGCTTGATTTGAGATTCAATAGTGGCTAAGTCTCCCTTCAAGCTGTGCATTTCCTGAAAACGAGGAACAGAAATAGGCTCAACGCATTCCAATTTTCCATCGTCAAAATTCACCATCAAAACTTGTTTGTCTGACTTTAGCTCATCAAAGCTGAGAGGGATTGGCGAGCCGCTGTAACGAATGTGCTGTTTTTTAGCTACGATTTGCGGACGGTGGATATGGCCTAACGCAATGTAATCCGCTGCAGGGAAACCTTTAGCATCAAAACCATCTAAGGTTCCGATGTATATGTCGCGTACCGACTCCGTCGCTGTTACCCCTAATGCCGTTAAGTGGCCAGTGGCGATAATTGGTACATTCAGAGATTGTTCACTACGCAGTTCACACGCACGGTTAAATAGATCGTGATAATGTTGTTCTATCGCTTTTCCTAGCGCTTGCTGTTTAGCAACGCCAGACTCTCCAGCCTGGCTACTGACCACATCTCTTGCTCGAACAAACGGCACAGCACATAAATACGCGCCAATTTTACCATCAGATTTCAGTTCAATAATCTGTTCGTCAAGTTCATCACTGGTATTGGCAATTACATGCGTATTCAAACATGCCAAAAGCTGTTTTGATTCATTCAACGTCGATACGGAATCGTGATTACCGCCAAGCACCACAAGCTGACAACCCTGCAGATTCAAGTCGACGACAAACTGGTTATACATTTCACGGGCGTAACTTGGTGGAGCCCCTGTATCAAACACGTCTCCCGCCACAATGACGGCATCAATATTATGTTTGGTGACCGCTTCAAGTAACCAGCGAAGGAAGGCTAAATGCTCGTTCTTACGGCTTTTGGTAAAGAAATTCTGGCCTAAGTGCCAGTCGGAAGTATGAAGAATACGCATATCGGTTACTTTCTTATTGGAGTCATTCAATTGTGCCAAGTTAATGTTAGGGATAAAAGAGAATCTCTACTTTAATTATGCGATTGAAGGCGCTATTGTTGCTATTAAGTAACACTATTGTTACTCCCCTCAATAATGTGACTTATTAGCGATAATAACGAGAACAATAAATAGATTAGGAAGACCTATGAGCAGTAGTCAGAACAACGATGGTCGCCAACGCGAGATTACTTTACGCTTTTTAGCTGAACCGGGTGATGTGAATTTTGGCGGTAAAGTCCACGGTGGCGCCGCGATGAAGTGGATCGATTTAGCGGCTTACGCTTGCTCTGCCGGTTGGAGTGGTAAGTATTGTATTACGGCATACGCCGGTGGTATTCGTTTTGTTGCTCCGATTCATGTCGGCAACCTAGTCGAAGTCAGAGCACGCGTGATCTACACAGGTTCATCCTCAATGCACATTGGTATTGATGTTCAAGCAAGTGACCCTAAAGAGCTTAATAACCGCCTAACGACTCACTGTATCGTCATTATGGTTGCGGTCGATGAGAATGGTAACTCAACCAAAGTTCCAGAGTGGATCCCGGAAACACCTGAAGATATTGAAATGCGTGATTCTGCTATTCGCCTAATGAACATGCGTAAGCAAATTGGTGAAGAAATGGAAGCTCACGTTAAGTATTTAAAATAGACATCTTATTGAAATTTCACATGAGTTAACCAAAACGAGCATTAAATTGCTCGTTTTTTGGTTAAAGTGCACGCAATTTCCGTCGTTTCTCAAATAAACGCTTCTCTGTCATCAATTCGTCATTTTGCTTTGCTCTAATCCTGATTCTTATTATGGAAGTCAATGTTCTATCAGGAGCAATTCAGTGAGTCTTGCGACAACTACCCTTAGTGAATCGACATTAGTTAACCTCAAAGCTGTGGAATATCAGTGGGTACGAACTTTGTACGTCGAAGGCTACTGTAATGAAGAGATCAACCACTATATCCAAGCGTGCTTTGGTGGCGATACAACGTTTGCCGATCTTTTTAGAAAAGTCGCCCTGGATCAGGAAAGCCTATATGTATTGCTACAATACTTAGGTTGTGCACCATCTAGCCGTGAATTCTAGGTCTAACTCACTCTTTTACCTAACTGCACTCTACTCTCGTACATGATCCTAATAGCAAACTGAACAAGCCTTTGCTCAAGTTTTCATGCAACGCTGTTAATGGTTACATACCAATCATTGAAGTCTCACGCACCACTATTTTTGTAACCTATCAATAAGCACCTATCCGAATATAATCAATTTCAGTTTCAAGACTCCAAAGTTAAACAGAGATAAATAGGCATAAAAAAACCCAAGCAAATATCTCTGCTTGGGTCTGGGTTACAAAAACTATCAGCTTGCATGGGGTAAGGAACCCAGCTGACAGCCAGCTATACGTAACGCTAGAGTCTGGTCTTTATTACTGATCGGCGGCCAAACCAAGTGATGTAATAAAGCACCGTAAGTAGAGTGACCAATAGCCACTCTTATCTTTGTTATTCTGCTATACCTTATCCTTTCACACCACCAGCCGTCAAACCTCCGACTAACCAACGCTGTGCAAGTAAGAATACTGCGGTAATTGGAAGCGCAGAAAGCACTGCTGCTGCTGCAAAGTCACCCCACAAATAGTTTTGAGGGTATAGATACTGTTGCATACCTACTGCTAATGTATATGAGTTTACATCAGAAAGTAACAATGATGCCACAGGAACTTCACCAACAACCCCGATGAACGACAGAATAAACACGACCGCTAAAATAGGTACAGACAATGGCAGTAGTACGAGTTTAAACGCTTGCCAAGGTGTTGCGCCGTCTAATGCTGCCGCTTCTTCTAGCGAATTATCAATGGTTTCAAAGTAGCCTTTGATTGTCCAAACATGCAATGCGATACCACCTAGGTAAGAGAAAATCAGACCGCCATGAGTGTTTAGACCCAAGAATGGAATGTACTGCCCTAACTTATCAAACAATGCATAAATCGCGACCAATGCCAGTACTGCTGGGAACATTTGGAAAATCATCATCCCTTTAAGAATGGTTTCTTTTCCTTTAAAACGCATACGAGCAAACGCGTAAGCTGACGTAGTAGACAGTGCCACAATCAAAATTGATGTGATTCCCGCTACTTTCACTGAGTTCCATAACCAGGTTAATACAGGGAATGGAGGAGGAGTAACACTGCCATCAGCATTAGTGACTGTCATGCCCAGTGCTAGCTTCCAGTGCTCCAATGATGGATTTTCTGGAATCAAACTGCCGGTTGCAAAGTTACCTTCACGGAACGAGATCGCAATGATCATCAATAGCGGAAAAATAATCATCGCTAAAAAACACCACAAAGCAATGTGTGTTGCCCATACTCGGTATTTTAGGTTCTTACCTTGTACCATAGCCATTGTGTTGCTCCTTAGTCTTGAGACAGTTTAGTGAAACGAAGGTTGAGTAATGCTAGGCCACCAACCAGTAGGAAGATTAACGTCGCAATCGCACTCGCTAGACCAAAGTCTTGGCCACCGTTACCTTCAAACGCGATACGGTAGGTGTAGCTCACTAATAGATCCGTGTAACCCGCAGGCTCAGAAGTGCCAATCATGTTTGGACCACCTTGAGTCAACAGCTGAATCATTACAAAGTTATTGAAGTTAAAAGCAAACGCAGCGATCAGTAGAGGCGTTAAAGGCTTTATCATCAACGGAAAAGTGATGTGTCTAAAGTTGTCGATAAAGTTAGAGCCATCAATCGCTGACGCTTCATAAAGATCTTCTGGAATTGCTTTTAAAAGACCCATACACAGAATCATCATGTACGGGAAGCCTAGCCAGGTATTTACAATCAACACCATTGTTTTCGCTAGGATAGGATCTGAGAACCAGTTCGGGCTAAAGCCGAAAATGCTCTCAAGTACCATATTGATTTCACCAAAGCTTTGGTTGAACAAACCTTTGAAGATAAGAATCGAGATAAACGCAGGAACCGCATATGGAAGAATAAGTAGTACTCGGTAAATCGCACGCCCTTTCAACTCCTCCCACTGCACAACACTCGCCAGAATAAGACCGATTACCAGCGTTAGAACAACCGTGACAACAGAGAAAACAACCGTCCAGATAAAGATACTGATGAACGGCTCTTTAATTCCGTCATCTTTCCAGACACGCTCAAAGTTATGAGTACCGACATCAACAATAAAGCCTGGAGAAACCGTATTACCGATAAACTGCCCCATGCTATCGACAGGTTGGTAGAAACCGACTTCCATGTTTGGCTTCAACATTTCTTGGGTTTCATTGTTAACCAGTGTTTCACCATCAGCTTGCAGTTCATAAAGCGGAACAACTGCTGCAAATTTACGTAGACCACTCATACGAATGTCGTCGCCATTTGGCAGTTGGAAATCTACACCACTAATGGCAGTACGATTCTTGATGATGGTTTTTATTTTTTCTTTGGTTCCTTCCACACTCTCAACCGGAGTTAAATCCATCTCTACTGCATTTAAGCCTTGCAGTGAGAAAGTGTCAGTCGCTAGTAACTGTTCGCCTTTTTTAACCGCGATACGGTGGCCGTCGTCAGTTTTATAAAGCGTGAAAGGATAGCTGTCACCACTTTGGTAAGTTCTATCCATTAAGACAGATTGTGCTCTATCTAAAGAAAGTTGGTTTTTCGCACTATAGTTGGTGAAAGCTAACCCGACGGTGTATGCCAAAGGAAAAAGAATGAATAAAATCATTCCGGCAATACCAGGGTAAATATAGCGATGGGCGTAAGTTTTCTTACTGCCAAAAATATAAAGTGCCAGAGCGGTTAAAATCACAGTAAGCAATGCGAAAGCAAGCTCACCACGAGAATACATTAGAATAGTTGCGTAGCCGTTAACCAGACCAACCGACCCCAATAGTGCCCATTTAATGAATACACTTTTACTGGCGGGAAGGTTTGCTGGTGCTGAGATAGCATCTGTACCTTGAACTGACTGCATAGAGGAACCTGCTAGCGATATATAAAAATAGAAAGGTAAGGAGAGGTTGCCCTCTCCTTAAAAGGTGTTGATGTGACTATTTAGTCATTTGTTTTTCTGCGTCAGCAAGAGCTGCATCGACAGTTTGGCGACCGTCAACGATGTTGATGATTGCGTTTTTAGCTGAGCCCCAGAACGCACCCATTTGAGGGATGTTTGGCATAATTTCGCCATTCATTGCGTTATCCATTGTTGCAGCAATACGCGCATCGCTGTCTAGCTCGCTTTGGAAAGAGTTAAGTGCGACAGCGCCTAGTGGCTTGTCGTTATTCACCATACGTAGACCGTCGTTAGTCAGTAGGTAGTTCTCGATGAACTCAACCGCTAGGTCTTTGTTTGGAGAAGCAGTGCTGATACCTGCAGTTAGAACGCCAACGAACGGCTTAGAAGATTGACCGTTAAACTTAGGCAAGGTAGTTACACCGTAGTTGATGCCAGACTTTTCAATGTTACCCCAAGCCCAAGGGCCGTTGATTGTCATTGCAGTGTTGCCTTTGTTAAATTCAGCTTCAGATACTGAGTAATCCATATCTGCTGAAATCACGCCTTTATCAACTAGACCTTTAACAAAATTCATAGCGTCTTTAACTCCACCATTTGCGATACCTGCATCTTTCACATCGTAACCCTGTGAAGAGTACTTAAATGCGTAACCGCCATCTGCTGCCATTAGTGGCCATGTGAAGTACGGTTCTTTTAGGTTCCACATAATTGCAGATTTGCCGTCTTTTTTAAGCTCTACATTTAGCGCTTCCACTTCTTCCCAGCTTTTTGGTGGGTTAGGTACAAGATCTTTGTTGTAGATAAGAGACAGAGACTCAACAGCAACTGGGTAGCCAATGTACTTACCGTCAAACTTCACGGCGTCCCATGCGAAATCTACGATGCCATCTTTCACTTCTTTAGATGGTTTGATTTCTGCCAGTAGACCAGATTCTGCGTAACCACCAAAACGGTCATGAGCCCAAAATACGATATCTGGGCCATCGCCAGTAGCAGCTGTTTGTGGGAATTTGTCTTGCAGTGCGTCAGGGTGAGCTACGGTAACTTTGATACCAGTATCTTCTTCAAACTGTTTACCTACTTCAGCTAAGCCGTTGTAGCCTTTGTCCCCGTTGATCCAGATGGTCAGTTGACCTTCTTCGATAGCAGCATTCGCACCAAAAGAACCCAGTGCAACTAGTGTACCTAGTGCTACAGCGCTAAAAGCGTTTTTCATGTTCATATCCTTTTTATATTTATAGTGTAGGGCTATATCGCTAAGGATGAGCCAATTCTCCACACTATAATCTGAGAAAACACACTACAGCTCATCATCCTAGCTACTACGCCCCAGCTATTATGGCTTAAATTCGTGATCACCATCGGGTCAGGTTAGAGAGCAAAATCACAAAATGGATAGCTATCGTGATCGTAATCACCATAAGAGCGTGATTTTCTTTGAACYGCATCGATATTTGATAAAACACCCTCTAATAGACTCCTCCCCTTCTACTCCCCCTAATAATTTTGATAATAGGAGGATGCGATCTATAGGTGATTATTGGAAACTGCATCCATCCTAGAGTGGATGGTAAGAACCCATAACCTGTAACGTAAAACGCGTACTGGTTTTCCATTGCCCAAACTCGTCGACATTCACAAATGATAGCTAGTGAGGATATTCACGGGGGAGGCTTGATTTTGTGTGGGGGAAATAGACGAGGACTTGGCAATGATGGGTGAAGCTTAGCATTCGCATGCTAGCTCTAAATCGAATGTTAACTGTAAGCTGCGATGTTAGCTTTTAGAAACAATGTTAACGGTAGAGCTGTATAGCTTACATTCGATATTAAGTTAGGCATGAGCGCTGAGCTTCACCCTTATTTTCTTACTGTCTCAGAAACTTACCAATTCCTACTGTTACTGCTCAGCCAATAATTCATATAATGATGAGCGGTAAATAATAAAAATTTGATCGAGGACGAGCTAAATGGCGAGTGTCACGTTAAAGAATGTTTGTAAATCGTATGGCGACGTAAAGATTTCTAAAGATGTCAGCTTAGAAATCAACGAAGGTGAATTTGTTGTATTCGTAGGGCCATCAGGTTGTGGTAAATCCACTCTTTTGCGTTGTATTGCAGGCTTAGAAGACATTACGTCTGGTGATCTCTACATCGGTGATGAGCGAATGAACGATGTTGAACCATCGAAGCGTGGTGTTGGCATGGTATTCCAATCTTACGCCCTCTACCCTCACTTAAACCTATACGACAACATGTCTTTCGGCTTAAAACTGGCAAAAGCGGATAAAGCAGAAATCGACAAGCGTGTAGAACAAGCCGCAGAAATTCTTCAACTGGGTCACTTATTAGAACGTCAACCTAAAGCCCTATCTGGTGGTCAGCGCCAACGCGTTGCTATTGGTCGTACATTAGTTTCTCAGCCAGACGTTTTCCTACTCGATGAGCCGCTTTCTAACCTAGACGCTGCGCTTCGTGTGCAAATGCGTTCTCAAATTACCAAGCTACAGCGCCAACTGGGCTGTACCATGATTTACGTTACTCATGACCAAGTTGAAGCCATGACCATGGCAGACAAAATCGTCGTTTTAGATGGTGGTTACGTTTCTCAGGTTGGCAAGCCACTAGAGCTTTACCACTACCCACAAAACCGTTTTGTAGCTGGCTTTATCGGCTCTCCAAAAATGAACTTCATGAGCGTTCATATTGAAAACGTAGAGTCAGATCGTGTACAAGTTCAACTTTCAAATGGTATTACTTTCTGGATCCCTGTAGACGGAACAACCGTTAATAAAGGTGACCGTATGTCTTTGGGTATTCGCCCTGAACATTTACTTTCAGCTGAAGAAGGCGATGCAACCATTGAAGGCGAAGTCATGATCGCTGAAAAACTGGGTAATGAAACCCAAGTTTACCTAAACCTAGAA
Source organism: Vibrio makurazakiensis (assembly GCF_050337375.1). Classification (NCBI taxonomy): domain Bacteria; kingdom Pseudomonadati; phylum Pseudomonadota; class Gammaproteobacteria; order Vibrionales; family Vibrionaceae; genus Vibrio; species Vibrio makurazakiensis. Next base: position 19,409 of record NZ_JAKJSW010000001.1, read on the forward strand.
AGTGCAGATGCAGACGTAATTTACCGCCAACCAGATACACTTTCTGTTGAAGCTGGTGACAAATGGTCAATTGGTATTCCTGCGCACCGCTGCCACTTATTCCACAGTGACGGTCGCGCTTGTCGCCGTTTATTCAAAGAAAATGGCATCGACGTCGAGTAACTCTTAACGGCGCTGACCAGTCTAATTTGAACACCCCTCAAAAGTCCCTCTTACTTCGGTAAGCGGGATTTTTTACATTGGGTGTCCAAGATAAATGGGTCATCCAACATAGGCTGATTATCCAACATAGGCTGATTGTCTAGCAACAAATCGTCTTTGCCCTGCACAGCCTGCGCTTTAACTTTCAATGGGAATTGATCATCAGACAAGGTGAATTGAATACTTCCCTCACGCAGGTTTTGGTAACGTAGTCGGCTTCCTTTCGCGGTTTTCAATACGATCGAGTCATACTCAATTGACGGGAGAACCTCCACCTTGACCCTTTCACTATCCAGTCTATAGCATTGAAAAGTAATCGGATTAACTAAAGAAGTATTGGCAAATGAGCTAACACTGAAAGCCATTATAAAAAGAAGAAAAGCGACAGAATATGCCGCTTTAAATTGCAAATGCATCATCGTGATTAATTTTGCAAAATGTATACAGAACTGAGTGACGAATTATTCGCAGTCACGACAGCCACATCGTTACTGTTTTGCCATACATCTACAGTAATGTTGTTGGATGCACCCATAATATCAACGGTCGCAGTAGATGTTTGAGCTACCTGCTCGATATCAACATCACTAAAGGTACTGCCTCCTGCAATAGTAACCTCACTGGTATTGAAATCACCTGACTGAAGAATATCAACATCGTTAGAGTGGCTTGCCGACTCAACCGATACTGTCGCTCCATTGCCATCACCTAGTTGATCGGTATAAATCATATTTCGATTACTGTCTGCAACAGTAATCGTTGCAGTATTCGAGGCACCCTCAGCGAGGGTTTCAATGCGATTTCGGTTACCGTTAGACACAGTCAATGTCGCTGTATTACCGTCTGCGTTTGAGCCACTCACTTCTGAGTGAGTAATATTACGATTACCCGTTACATTTACAGCTACAGTGTTGCTATCACCACGAATAATATCTATGGTTGAACGGTTTCTATCGCCTAGTTGATCGATAGTCGCAGTGTTGTAATCAGCAACATTTCTGACATCAATTCGAGCTCTGTTTCGATCACCTTGCTGATCGACAGACAACTCAGGTGAACTCCATGCGTCATCAGCATTGATAAGAGCGCGGTTATTGTTACCTTCTTGGTAAATATCCACGACCTGGTTATTAAACGTGTCTTGCATATTTACTTCAGCATAGTTACCTAATGCAGGGTTGGCATGAGTGGTTACTTGTTCAATATTCACTATGTCTTGATTCGAGTTATTCAAATCGACAGAAACTTCATTACCCGCATAAGCACCATAAGATACACACAACGCGACTAAAGATATTGAAAACTTTTTCATGGTAGACGTCCTTATTTATCCTAATCTAAATTCATCAATAGTTTATTTAAGTTATAAATGATTAATGTTGGGTAATATAAACACCCATATTTTTTGCTCCAACGATCATGACTGAGTCATTACCATCTTGGGTAATGCCATAGCTAGAACCTCCTTTATCATATAAATACGCACTATTATTATTTCCAGACTGATTCAAACTGATCTCACTAGGATCATTTAAAAACAAATCACCCTGACCAATAACAGCAGTATTATTATTTCCATTCTGTTCTACCCAACTGGTGTGGCCGTAACCTACCTGCCCAATATCAACCGAGTTACCATCACCAGTCTGTGACACATAGGCGACATGCCCTGAACCGTACTGAAGGATGTTAGCCTCACTGTTGCTTGACTGGTGCTGTAGTACTTTGGCTCTATTAGACGCCCCGCCATTACTCAACTGAATAATGCTGATACTGCTGTTATAAGATGAAGAAATCACAACCTCTGAATAGTTATTTACTCCAGCTTCATCTCTATTTTCTAATTCATTAAATGCACTAATATCTGACATACTTTGACCAAAGCCAGCTATAGAATGTCCATCTATATATTCACTACCAACTTCACCACTAGATGAATACACAAAGCCACACATAGTAAAATTAAGTGCAATAATACCTAATACGAACTTTGATTGAGTCATACCTCCTCCGTAAGGAATAAAATAATTATTCAACGATAAAATAGTAGCTATTAAGTAGTCGTGAATAATTCTTACCTCTATAAGGTACTTAATGCACAGCAAATAGACATAAACTATATATGGTATTTACTTACCGTTACGTTAATCGTTTGGTAATACTCATAACTATTACATTCACTTTCCATGTATACCATCAGACATATAAATAAACTTAAGTTCATGTGAATTAACTGGGTGGTTAGTAATATATAAACAATGCCACTAATAATTTGAGATATCACATGGGTCGATTCAATCTCACCAACTCATTTAATATAAAGCGCTTCCTATTTATCGGAACAGTATTAGGGCTTTTCTTCGTCGGACAAGCGAGCAGCCAAACGCAAGCACCTTCGAACGCAGTGGAAAATGAAAAAGCTTTAGAAAATGGCAAAGAGTTGGAGTCAAACACACCGCTATTCTCAGATTTTGATGAAATAAATGGATTAGTGGTAAAGCAAACCGTTACTCGCTTAGGGGCAGAGTTTCACTCTGAGTTTTCACAATCGCTTAATGAACAATATCCGGATCTACGTGAAAACTTCACCATAAAGGAACGACCGACGGCTTTGTCRGGCAGCATTATTAGCGTGTTTCACTCTCAATCTCTGATTTTCCGAACCGCTCTTTCCCCCGGGCGTAAGAAAATACAAGACAAAGCACACAATGCCGTTCAAGCAGTGAGTTCATACATCGTAAGATGGCAGGCTGAGCGGTTATTACAAGATACATTCGATTTAGATCATGAAGAAATATAACAATTAAGAGCCAAGGAAACAGCGCCTTTAGTTAGTTTATCCCAACTTAAAAACAGTCGATATTACGTAATACACGGAGGTAATTCTTATGCCACATCACTACGAACGTTGTAAGGTTACGTACAAAAGCAAAGCCCTATTACTTGTGGCTTTCGCATCTGCGCCACTCTATTCCACTGAACTTATTTATACTCCAGTAAATCCGAGTTTTGGGGGAAATCCACTGAACACATCACACTTGTTTGGAGTGGCTAATGCCATTAATGACTATAAACCGCCAGAAAACGAAGAGTTTGGTTTTGAAGAAGAATCTGCGCTAGAGCGTCTCGCGTCGAGCCTAGAGTCACGACTAATAAGCCAGCTATTAGCCGATGTCGGAAATGGTAATACGGGGCAGCTAGAAACTGATGATTTCTTCCTAAATATTGTAGATAACAATGGGGCTTTATTAGTGCAGATCGTCGATAAAGCAACAGGAGAGTCCACTGAAATCCAAGTGTCCGGACTCAACCCTGATTAGGAATACACCTTATGAACAAACTCATCATCATTTTCAGCGTATTGGTTCTTTTTGGTTGCTCTTCCTCACTCGACATTCCGGAAGCCTCTGCCGAGCCTAAGCTAATGCAACGTGGTTCGACTTATGTAGATCTCATATCACTACCTAGCCCCAAAGGAAAAATACTGGTTTCCGTGTACGACTTTAGAGATCAGACAGGCCAATATAAACCGCAACCCAACAGCAATTTTTCGACCGCTGTACCCCAAGGCGGAACGGCACTACTGACCACGTCTTTGCTTGAATCTAACTGGTTTATTCCCCTTGAGAGAGAAGGATTACAAAACCTGCTGACCGAACGAAAAATCATCAGAGCAGCAGCAAAAAAAGAGAGCCTCGTCGACAATCATAAAGCAAACTTAAGCTCTCTAAGTTCCGCTAACATTCTGATTGAAGGTGGTATTGTCGCCTACGACTCCAATATCAAAACCGGTGGCCTTGGGGCGAAGTATTTGGGCATAGGAGGCTCTGGGCAATATCGAACAGACCAAGTGACCATTAACCTAAGAGCTATTGATGTAAGAAGTGGGCAGGTCTTATTAAGTATTACCACCAGCAAGACGATATTTTCTCACGAACTTGGGCTCGGTGCTTTTCGATTTGTTGACTACAAAGAGTTGCTCGAAGTTGAGCTTGGCTATACCAATAACGAACCCGTCAATATTGCGGTAATGTCTGCCATCGATGCAGCAGTGATTCACCTTATCATCCAAGGCATGAATAAAGGGCTATGGCATCCATCAGAAGACATCGATAAAGAAAGTCCTATCATCCAGAAGTACATGCTTGCTCGAAGCGAAATTTTATAAGTGAAGAATTAAAGAGTAAGTGTCGCGGAGCTTTAGCTCAAAGCATGCTTTAAAACACTCACGCATCAATAAACTTAGAACAGTTCCCTCGATAAAATAAAAGCCAGAATCCATAAAGGTTCTGGCTTTTAACTGTGTCACTCTACGCTCTTAATATTGCAGGATATTCTTCGCATTGCAGATCAAAACAATGACCAAACATAGGTTTGTTTAACCCCAAATGTTAAACAAACTCTTCACTGCCAATGTTATCTTTCGCCCATAACAAAGCTTGTAAGCGGTTACGTACATTTATTTTCTTAAATACATTATGCAGATGAGTTTTCACTGTATTTTCACTCACAAATAGCTGCTCAGCAATTTGGTTGTTTGAAGCGCCTTCCCCCAGAAGTTTAATGATTTGCTGTTCACGTTTAGTCAACAGCGAAAACTTTTCACTGGTGTTGGCAGGCGTTCTGTTGCGGTAGAAGCGAATGTATTCTTGAGCAAGCTGGCGACTGAACCATATTTCACCTCCCAGAACTTGTTTCATACCTTGGACAAGCATCTCAAGCGAGTCATCGCTGTAAAACACACCCACTAAGTTTTTCCATTTTAGGAAACTGGCATAGTCAGAATCAGGGGGGCAATTAATCAGTACTTCATCAACCGTTGATAGGTGTTGCTCTCTTAAACTTGCGTACGCCGCTAAGTCTTCTTCTTTTAAGTTAGAATAATCAAGGATGATCAACGATGGAACGTTAGCGGAATCTGTGCGGTATTTACTGGAAAGCTGTTGAAAAGTAAGTTGTTTAATCGAAATCGACAAATCTTTCTCGATGGATTCTTTCAACAAAGTAGACTGGAGTGTATTTTGAGCCACAAACGTAATAGGGAACGATTTATCATTATTATTCATATTTAAAGCCTCAAAGCTAAACGTCAACAGTAGATAATTTAGTCAATAAGTTTTAAGCGTCAATAGACCCAACTCGCAAAGCCAAGCTAATTATTTACGGTGAATATGATTAACCTTTAATATCATTCGTTTAGTTTATATTCTTATAAATAAGACTTATTAGCATTTTATAAACGTCCAAACAAAAAGGCGCACAAGGCGCCCTTCAAGTAGTGATGCCACCGAACGGAACATCACTTATATAATCCAATCTATTTAACCACAGCACGAATCAAGCGTGCTGCGTTAAATTAGTGAATTGGTGTATCGCTTTTTTTGTTGAACTGGCCGAAATGCTTTTCTAGTACTTCTGGTGTCAACTTACCTTCTGCCTCTAATCGTTTCAGCTCAGCAACAACGGCTTTTTGCTCTTCGATAGATGGAAGCTTTACTTCTGGCTCGTCACCCATTTCTTGAGTCATCTGCTCAAGCTCTTTCTCAAAATCGCTCATAATTCTTACCTAAATATCAAAAAATTGGTTTAATCCAAAAACTGTCTCGATTTTACCGCGTTCAACACGGGGAATCTAGAGTTTGAACGTACCAACCATTTTATCTAGACGACCAGACAGCTCACGTAGTTCTTGGCTAGCATCTGCAAGCTGCTCTGCCGTACCCGTCGTTACTTCATTAATTGAGTTAATTTCTTCGATATTCTGGTTGATCGTATGCACTACCGTTGACTGCTCTTCCGTTGCAGTTGCAACTTGAGTATTACGGTCTGTGATATCCAAAATTCGGTTAGAAATACCGCCCAAAACTTCTACCGCTTCATCCGATGCAGCCACACCTTCTAGCGTGATAGATTTACCTGCATTCATCGCGGTTACCGCGTCTTTAGCATCGCTTTGTAGCTGGTTAATCATTTTTTGAATTTCTTCCGTTGAATCAGCCGTTCTACTTGCCAGATTACGAACTTCATCAGCAACGACTGCAAAACCACGCCCTTGTTCACCAGCTCGTGCAGCTTCAATAGCAGCATTCAACGCGAGCAAATTCGTTTGTTCTGAAATATCACGGATAACACCTAGTATCGAACCAATGTCTTGAGTGGTTGATGCTAGCTGCTCTACGACTTGCCCTGTATTTTCGATATCTTGCGCCAGTCGACTGATCGCGTCTTTTGCTTTATTTACAACCGCTCGACCTTCATCTGTATTATCTGAAGCGTGAGTCGCTGTTTCCGCAGCTGTAGCAGCATTAGAAGCAATCTCACTGATAGTCATACCCATTTGGTTGATCGCAGCTACCACTTGCAATGTTTGATCACGCTGCTCTTGGCTGTTGTCATGAGTGATATGAGCTTTACTCGAAACACTTTCAGCAGCTACCTGTAGAGCTTGGCTCGTTGAACATACTTCGATCATCGACTGGTGAATCTTCTCAATGAAGCCATTAAAGCCTGTCGACAGCTGAGCAATTTCATCATTGCCTTGTACTTCGATACGTTGGCAAAGGTCACCATTGCCTTGACCAAGATCTTGGAAGCGTTCTGAAATCAGCTTGATCGGACGAGTAATACTGTTCGCTAAGAAAACACCCATCGCAATGAAGATCACAGCAACGCCTAACGTGGTAAACAGCATTTTCTTCGCTGTTGCATCAAGCTCAGCAAATACTTCACCCGTTGGCACTACACCAACAACAAACCAGTCCATAGAAGGAACATAAGTACTCGCTAGGAACACTTTTTCGCCTTCGTAGTCCGTTTCAATTAAATTGAATCCTGACTTATTCAATAGCTGGCGAGCATCCGAACCGTAAAGCTGGGATAGCGTTGATTTACTTTTATTTGGCTGACGGTGAATTTGAACATCACCATTGGCATTCGTCAGAAATACGAAGCCAGATTTCTCAATTTTAAAGCCATTAAGTAGTCGCACCATATCGTCCATCGATTTAGACAGACCAGACATGGTTTCACCAGACACTTGTTGATAATTGGCAAACATTTTCACTTCACCGTTAGGCTCTTGAAACATGCTGACCATTGTCTGCTGACCAGATTGCGTAAAGCCAAAGAACCAACCGTCTTGCTGTTGATTTAGCTGACGTAGAAATCCATTTTGATTCCAGTAATACGCAGAGCTTCGGTTAGCCACTGAAGCATCATTAAGCTGAAATTGGGTACGTACATTGTTTAGTTGCTTAACTAGCTTAGATTCCAGTGCTGGATCGCGGTTTTCAGATAACACCGCATCGATAATGAATTCGTTGTTCGCCATTTGTTCTGCAGCCAGAAGCAATTGCGATACTTCACGGTCAATCTCTGCATTAATCTGACCAAGCATCATCGGCAATTCGATATCGATCAATCGATGACTCAGCACATCTCTAGCTTGGCGTTGGGCCATCATTCCCACGATGATGGTTGAAGCAAGTACTGCAAAGGTGATCCCTGCAACCACTTTTTGCTTAATACTCATAGAGTTCGTTTTAAACATCGGTATGCCCTTACGTTGGCGTAAAAAATTGTAACGTTTTGTTATCGGCGACAAAGGACAGATCTTTAGCATTCAAATATTGAAATAAATATAGGTAAGACAGTTATTTATACATTTATTGAATACCGTATGATCGCTTTAAATTCTTGAGTCAATTTTGTGTGCCATAAGGTTTATAACCGCACCTATCATCCCCATTACTTTTCTAGCTTCGNCGAAAACTGCTTCGGCAAACTGTTTAATCATATTAGTAGGGAACTTTTTTCCGTTTTCCCGACCAAAGAACAAAAAACTAAGCGAGCCATAAACATGCAATCGGATGCTTTCAATTCGTTAAAACAATACTTGGAATCTCAAATCATCGGTCAGAAAGAGTTGGTAAAACAGCTGATGATCGCACTACTTGCCGATGGTCATATACTTGTCGAAGGCCCTCCTGGCCTTGCTAAAACCCGAGCTGTTAAATCGCTAGCAGATTGTATTGAAGGGGATTTCCATCGCATTCAATTCACCCCAGATTTATTACCAGCAGACCTTACCGGTACCGACATCTTTAGGCCTGAGACTGGAGAATTTACATTCCAATCGGGGCCAATTTTTAACTCACTAATTTTGGCTGATGAGATCAACCGCGCGCCAGCAAAAGTACAAGCGGCGATGCTGGAAGCCATGGCAGAAAAACAAGTAACGGCTGGACGAAGCACCTATCAGCTACCTGACCTATTCCTTGTAATGGCAACGCAAAACCCAATCGAACAAGAAGGTACATATCCTCTACCTGAAGCTCAATTAGACCGCTTCCTACTTCATTTGGAAGTCGATTACCCAAATATGGAAAGTGAACTGGAAATCTTGCGCTTAAATCGTGGTGAAGCACAAGGTAAAGGAGCGACTGCTCCACAAGTTCTTAACCAAAAAGATATCTTTGAAGCGCGTAAAGAAGTACTCAATGTCCATATGGCAGACACCATTGAGCAATATATTATTCGCCTTGTCATGGCAACCCGTGAGCCAGGAAAATACAGTGACCAACTGGCGCAATGGTTAGATATGGGCGTTAGCCCACGCGCAACTATCGCATTAGATCGCTGTTCTCGTGCTCATGCATGGCTAGCAGGGCGAGATTACGTAACGCCTGAAGATGTTCAAACAATGGCATTCCCGGTGCTACGTCATCGCCTATTGCGTAGTTATCACGCGCAGGCCGAAGGGATTAGCGCTAATCAGGTCGTCGCTCATTTGATTTCCCTGGTCGGCAGCGCATAAACCAATGAGCATTGAACTTCCCAACCACAGTAATGGCGTCACACTCAATTTAGACGAGTTGCTGCAATACAAGTCGCAATCTATTCGCTGGGTGCCACCAGCGAAAAGTTTGTGGTCGCAGCTCAATGGTCAGCATGAGAGTGCAAAAAAAGGACGCGGCATGGACTTCTCTGAAGTTCGCCAATACCAAGCTGGTGATGATATCCGTAGTATTGACTGGCGTGTTACGGCTCGTACTGGTAAAGCGCATACCAAGTTATTTTCGGAAGAAAGAGAGTTACCCGTCGTACTTTATCTTGATCTAAGTAAAAGTATGATTTTTGGGTCAACCTTACTGCTTAAATCAGTACAAATGGCACACTTTGCCAGCATTGTTAGCTGGTTAACAACGGCGCAGAAAGATCGAATTGGCGCTGTTATCGATACAGGTTCACAACTTTATGAGTTTAAACCCAGCGCTACCACACAATCCCCATTGAAGATCCTGCAAACGCTAATAGAGCTGAACAACCTAGCTATTACAGACCCAGCGATCTCAGAGCAAGTACCACCGCAACAAACAACGATGGCAAGTGGGTTAAAAGCACTGCACCGCCTTTGCCCTAAAGGTAGCGACATTATATTCATGAGTGACTTCGTGCGCCTTAATGAAAGTGACTACTCACTATTTAACCAATTCACTCGACATAACCGACTGCGACTGGTGCACTTCTACGACCCATTAGAGTGTGGTCAAACTGACTTTAAAGGGAATAAAAAAGTCACCGATGGCAAAAAGACCCAATGGTTAAACTTTTCTTCTAAACGCGACAAAGATAAGTTGGCGCAAGCTTTTGCATTGAAACAAGCCGAACTCAAAAAGCTATGCCTTTCACTAGCGATTCCTTATAGCGCGATATCTTCTGCTCGCCCATTAATAGAACAAATTTCTGAGAATAAACATGACTGAAACAACACAAACACCCCCACTTGATTTGAGTCCAAGTCTACTTCCAGAAGTACCAAGTTGGTGGCCACTGCAATGGGGATGGTGGAGCTTAATTGCTGCATGCCTAATCATCATCTGTGCTGTCATTCTTTACTTACGTCACCGAAAAAACAAATTGATATCCAAAAAAGCAGCACTTAAAATCTTTGCTCTAAAAACCCAACCTCTCACACCTTCAGGGGCTCTAGAAGTACTGCGCCAAGCTGCTCTGAGTTACTTCCCGAGAGAGCGTGTCGCACACTTGACTGGGGATGATTGGTATCAGTTCCTCGACTCTCAAGTCAGTAAACCGATCTTTACTCACAACCAGCAGCTATGGCAGCAAGCTCTATACAGCAAATCAACCAAACCTGACGCACAAGCAGAGCAACTGATCCAAGACTGTGAACGCTGGGTCAATGAAGCGCTACCACCAAAACGAGGTGGTCGTGAGTAACTTAGCCAATTTTAATTTAGCCGACTTGGAGTTCATGCGTTTGAGTTTCGGCAACATCGAATTTGTATGGGGATGGCTACTTCTGTTGCTTCCTTTACCGTTTATTATCTATAAATGGGCATCTCGAGTTCCTGAACAAGCCGCGATATCCCTCCCTTATCTTCCTGAAGAAAGCGAAGTAAAAAGCCCCCAGAACAAACTTCATAAGGGGTTAGCCATCTTAATATGGTTCTTCCTAGTCGTTGCGAGCGCAAGGCCTGTATGGTTCGGCGAACCTGTAGAGTTTCAACCTAAACATCGCGACCTTATGTTAGTCGTCGACCTTTCGTACTCGATGAGTCAAGAAGACATGAAATACGAGGATAAATATGTCGATCGTCTTACGTCAGTAAAACGAGTGTTATCCGACTTTATCGAAAAACGTAAGGGTGACCGAGTTGGCTTAGTTTTATTCGCTGACCATGCTTATTTACAAACGCCTTTAACTTTAGATCGCACTTCAGTATCAACTCAATTGAACCAAACAGTATTACGCCTAATTGGCAACAACACAGCGATAGGTGATGGTATTGGCCTAGCGACCAAAACGTTTGTTGATAGCGACGCTCCACAGCGAATCATGATTTTACTGAGTGACGGCAGTAACACCGCAGGCGTACTCGACCCGCTAGAAGCAGCCAATATCGCTAAAAAATACAATGCGACTATCTATACCGTAGGCGTTGGCGCAGGAGAAATGATGGTTAAAGAATTCTTCATGACTCGTAAAGTCAATACAGCTCAAGATCTCGATGAAAAAACCTTAATCGAAATTGCAGAGCGTACAGGAGGGCAATACTTTAGAGCGCGTGATAGCAAAGAATTAGCCACCATTTATGACACCATCAATCAGCTTGAACCTGTAAGCAATACGGTGAAAACATGGCGACCTCAAGAAGAATGGTTTCACTTACCACTGACCATCGCCATTACTCTTTCTAGCCTGCTATTTTTTCTAAGGAGAGAGNATGTCTGATTTCACATTCCTCTACCCTACGTGGCTACTCGCACTATTATTGATACCTGCACTCTGGCTAGTCAAAACCAAACAAAAAGCATCGAAGTCGCTCATCGCGGAGCATATTTCACAGCAACTTCACCAACAACAGCGAAAATCCAGCACCAAGCCACTCACCCTACTTGCGTTATGGTGGGGTATTGCTGTCATCGCATTAGCGGGACCGAGCTTTCAACAGTCTGAACGTCCTAGTTTTGAAAACACGCAAGCTCGGGTACTGGTCATGGACATGTCGCTTTCAATGTATGCCACTGACATAAAACCTAACCGTTTAACTCAGGCAAGATACAAAGCTTTAGATCTCTTACCTAACTGGAAAGAAGGGCTTACCGGACTGGTCGCCTACGCAGGTGACGCTTACACCATCACCCCACTCACTTCAGATTGGAACACCATTGCTAGTCAAATACCGAACCTGTCTCCCGACATTATGCCCTATCAAGGAGGGAATGCTGCTGCAGGCATTAAGCAAGCAATACAGCTAATGGAAAGCGCTCACATAGCCGAAGGCGATATTGTTCTTATCAGTGATGACATCGATGATACAGAAAGGTCAGAAATTGAAGATTTAGTTGATAATAGCCAGTGGCGTATTTCTATTCTGGCTGTCGGTACTCGCGCTGGTGCACCCATTTCGCTTGATAATGGACAGCTGCTAAAAACAGATTCGGGTAAAACGGTCGTCGCCAAAACAAACTTGAGCAACATGAAAGCGTTAACACAACTTTCTAATGGGCAGTTTGCACCAATTCAGTACAACAATGACGACATAGACTTGCTCTCAGCACAGACTTCAAACGCAACATCAAGCAGCGTATCAAGAGCTCAGGGGCCTCAATTGAACAGCCGTGTTAATAATGGTTATTGGCTTTTGCCACTCTTATTACTGCCATTTTTGCAACTGTTTAGAAAAGGGGTTATTTGGCTGTGCTTACTAACACTGTTACCTCTAGAATTAGTAAAGCCAGTTTACGCAAACCCATGGGAATCAAACGATCAACTTGCTCATCAAGCGTTTGAAAGCAAAGATTATCAGCAAGCAGCAGAACTGTTTGACTCCCCAGCCTGGAAAGGCGTCGCCCAATACGAGAATGGCGACTATCAAGGTGCGATTAACTCCCTCACTGGTCTATCGGATGAAGACTCTCGCTACAACTTAGCCAATGCTTATGCTCAGCAAGGAGACTTCAAGCAAGCGATTGAAGGCTATAAAGAGATTTTGTCTGCTAACCCTGAACATCAATATGCAAAACAGAATCTAGAACGTGTTGAGCAGCAACAGCAACAGCAACAGCAACAGCAACAGCAAGATTCTGGAGAGAATGGCGACCAACAGTCAAATGATCGTCAAAATAGCTCTCAGGGTTCGAATGATAAATCTCAGTCAAATCAAAAGTCGTCAGACTCCAAAGAACCGGATGCGAGTAAAGAAAAATCAGCCTCTCAAGCCTCTTCGAAGTCTGAGCCAAACGATGGACAGCAAGCATCAGAAAAAAATGCACAGCAACAGTCTAAGAATGAGTCTGATTCTAACGAAAAACAGCAGAAGAAAGCACAGTCCGAAGAAGCTCAAGAAAATGACTCTCAACAATCTCATGCTAACAAGCAATCGAGTGACAATGCGCCGCAAAGCGACTCCAGTAACTCAAGCGTGCAGAAAAGTGATGAGCCAATTGACCCCGATATGCGAAAGCTAGAACAAGTCGAAAGTGCACGAGATCCAAGCCGCCTGTTGAGAGCACAAATGATTCTACAAGCACAGCAAAAAAGTGTACCCACCAATCAAAGTAAGAAG
>NZ_JAKJSW010000010.1:0-8142 GCF_050337375.1 Vibrio makurazakiensis
TTTGTAAGAAAATAAAAGTCGGTAAATACCGACTTTTTATCCCTTCTATCAATTGATTTTATAAGGCCGAGTTAATACGTTTTAACTTGTTAGTTACTGGTAGATATATTTGATGAGCAGACTGCAAGTGATCAATTTCTCTCACTTGCAGGCTAATGCTACATGATAGATGGGGCGTTCTAGGCTAAATAGGTTTTGTTAGAAAAGACTATATGGTCGCTTCCATCACCGCTTTCTTAGCGCCTTTTAGTTCAATATTGATGTACGCCCGAGTGATAGCATCAATAACCGATTTCTGCTGAACAATAGATTGGTCGAAGATCGTTTCTTCACTCAAAAGAGCGTTAACCAAGGGTTCAATAGCGCCGTGTTCTTTACTGATTGATAATAAGTGTTCAGAAAGCGGATCTACGACTTCTATTGGTTGATTGTTTTCATCGATACCTCTGATGTAGCGCATCCATGCTGCAGTGCCTAACGCTAAGGCAGTAAAATCATGTTTTCCTTTCGCTAGAATACCTATAGATTCAATAATACGTTGCGGGAGCTTTTGGCTGCCATCCATAGCGATCTGATGAGTCTTATGTTTCAAATATGGATTTGAAAATCGATTCAATAACAATTCAGAATAATCCACTAAGTCGATATCATCTAGTTCTTGCAGTGTTGGTTTTTGCTCATTGAGCATAAGGCGACGAGTCATTTCTTTGAAACTAGGATTTTCCATCGTGTCCGAAATGTATTCATATCCAGACAAGTACCCTGTGTAAGCTAGAAAAGAGTGGCTACCATTAAGCATTCTGAGCTTCATTTCTTCATAGGGCTGTACATTTTTTACGAGTGACACTCCGTCGATTCGCTCCCATTCAGGGCGGCCAGAAACAAAGTTATCTTCAATAACCCATTGCAAAAATGGTTCTGTGATCAGTCCGCAAGGATCCAACTTACCAGTTAATGACTCGATAGTTTTCAATGATTCGTCGGTCATTGCGGGAACAATTCTATCGACCATCGTACTAGGGAAGCTAGCATGGGTTGAAATCCATTCAGACAGCTCCGGGTCGATCATCTTGGAGTAGGCGATAATGGCGGCTTTCGTTACTTCACCGTTATGGGGCATATTGTCACAGGACATGACACTGAAGGCGGCTAGACCTCGCTCTTTTCTCAAACTCAACGCAGCAACTATCACACCTAAGGCTGATTTTGGTGCTTTGGGAGTAGAGATGTCTTGTGTAATTAACGGGTGACTAGCATGGAATTGGCGTGTGTTTGGGTCTACACAATAGCCTTTTTCAGTGATCGTTAATGAAACTATCGATACCTGAGGTTCCGCCATTCTCTCTATAATAGAGTCAATACCATCAAGGCTCGGGTGCATGCTATCTATTATTGATTCAATAGTGTGAACATTTGTAGAGGTATGATCTTGTTCAACAACAGTGTAACGATGGTCTTGCTCTCTCAATTCCTGTATGAAGGGCTTTCCACTAAACAAGCTTATGGTGGTATAGCCCCAATCACTAGGGGTTATTTGGTTGAGTTTTTCTAATACCAAAGCCTGATGAGCACGGAAAAAAGCACCGCAACCAATATGAACGATTCGGTTTTTAAGTGACGAGCGATCATAGTTTGAATGTGATGATTGATCATATTCAGTTCGACTTGAAGCCATATAAACATCCTTAGGTGTAAAGCGGATTTTGGGAGTGAGTGAGCTATTGAGTCTCCAATTGAATCTTGGAGGCTCAATCTGTTGAACAAAAACGTATATGAGTCATTAATGCATTTTGATCAATGCTTTACGTACTTCTTGAGGGTGACTTTCAATAAGTTCAATAGCATCAGGAGCGGTATCGAGGGTGAACTCATGACTGATCAAAAACTCGGTGTCGAGTTTTCCTTGAGCCATCCATTCAATCACTTTAGGGAACATCTTGTTATTTAGTCGAGAACCTACAATGGTCAGTTCTTTTTTGATCACTTCAACTTGTTGAAGCGGGCTATCCTCACTTGAAAAACCGAGTAAACAAACGGTTCCTGCTGGGGCTGCAAGTCTCATAATTTCAGGGATAAGAGCAGGGATGCATGCGGCGTCAGCGATCAGTGGCACACCTTGTCCATTGGTTAGTTCCATGACACGCTGCTCGGTGTTTTCCTGCTTAGGGTTAATGGTATGAGTTGCCCCTAATTGTTTGGCTGTTTCTAACTTTTCATCAAGAAGATCGACGATGATAGAAGGAATACCCAAAACATTAGCAATTTGTACAATGGTTAAGCCAATAACGCCCGCACCGTAGATCAATATTGTGTCATCCGATGAAGCGTCTAATCGGTTAAAAACGTTAGCAGCGATACTATAAGGTTCAATTAAGGTTGCATCTCTTAAGTTGATACTGTCTGGTAGGGCAATGATATTGGCTGCAGGCACGGCTTGAAATTGTGTGAATCCGCCATCGGTGTGAACACCAATCACTTGAAGTTCAGTACACACATTAGAGCGACCGATTTTGCAAGGTCGGCATTGGCCACAGCTGATCACAGGGTTCACGACCACTTTTGTTCCAACTTCCAGCCCAGTTAGGCTGTCTCCAATCTTTTCGATAGTTCCTACAAACTCATGCCCAGTGATTCTAGGGTAGGTAGCAAAAGGGTTTTGACCGTGGATGATATGAAGATCAGAACCACAAATTCCGGCGTACTCTACACGGACTAACACTTGGTCATCAGAGAAAGATGGTACGTTTTGCTCAACGACCTGGTAGTCATTAATTCCATTTACAATAAATGATTTCATTTTTAGTTACTCAACTTGTCTATCACGTTATCGATGTGCATGATCATGGCTAATTCTGCTTGCTCAGGATCTCCGGCTTTGATCGCGTTGAAGATCGCTTGATGATCATCAACCCAAATCCCTTTTGCAGTAGGCTCGTTCGCAATGACTTCCATGCGATCCCACATTTTCCCTTTCATATGTAGTGACATAAGATCTTGGTGGAAAATTGTTAGTAGTGGGTTCTGGCAAGCGCTAGCGATCGCACAGTGGAACTGCTGATCTGCGTCATGAGATGTCTGATGCCTTAACTCGATACTTGAGAAAAATTGAGAGGCATTCATCATGTCAATACATTGTTGGAGTTCGTTTATTAACTCAGGTGAATTGTTTAACGCTGCTTGTTTCGCAAACTCACCTTCAACCACTTTTCTAGCCGACAAAATATCGTTTGGTGTAAATTCACTCAGTGAAGGTGAAGGCAGTTGAGGCTGACTTTGTAAGACGAAAACGCCAGCCCCTTTTTTAATTTCAGCAATTCCAGAAAGCTCTAAATACACCATAGCTTCGCGTATGACGGTACGACTAACATTGAGCTCTTCTGACAGCTTCCTTTCTGGTGGGATTTTGTCCCCTACAAGGTACTGCTTTGCATTAATCCGGTTAATGATCTGATTGGCGACAGTTATGTACAGCCGGTCAGTTTTTGTTGTCATGCCTATATCTACCTTGTTCGTAATCAGTTTTTTTGTGCTGCTATGAGCCATGTGTTTGTCTCTTAGCCCATTCCATCTAATGGTATTAACCCTAAAAAATTGCTTTGAGGGTCTGTTGGCTCATTATGCGAGCACTGTTATGTACCAATTAAACCATCATTTATTAAAAAGTTATGTGACCAAAGGCAAGTTAACGTGATGATATTGTCCAGACCAATTTGGTTTGTTTTGGTTTTCTGTGCGACCAAATCAATTTTTCGACGGGTGAATATAGCGAAAATATATAATTAGAAAGTCGCGCTAGGCGATATTGTGACATTTTTATAGATCGACAGATGGTGAAAAATGCACAAGGTCAATGACTTACATTATTTTAGTAAAAAAGCAGCCTTTATAGTTATGACTAGCTGTGTTCAGAATTTGTAGAAAATAGTATTTTGGTGAATTTTGTAACAAGGCTAACTCACTGATTAGCTTGGTCTTAGTTGTTTCAATTAATTTAAATTGTTGTTTTTATTTGTGTTTTTATTTCTATATGTGTGGAGGGGGAAAGGTGGGTTTGTTCGATAGCTTTAAAGCAATGTGGAGTACTTGTCGTGAATTTAACTTAAATAAAGGAAGGTAAAACAAGCATGAAAATTGAGTGGTTAGCATGGGGAATTACTGTTTATAGGTTGGGAAATGGAATTTATAGAGTGCCAAAGCTGAGACTTTGCGCATAAAAACGCCATCCTAAGTACCATGTTTCTGTCATATTTATCACACTTAACGTTTTTATCAATTGTGAAACATTTATCCGATGTTAGATTTAATTGGTCTGTACAATAATGGATAAAAATGGAGAATATGATGAAGCAAAAACTATTGAGCGCCGCTATATTAGCGTCTTCTCTTTTTACTGGAATTGCATCTGCTGCCGACTACACTTTGAAATTTGGCCATCTGGCAAACGATGACAATGTTTGGAACAAAGCTGCTCTACATTTCCAAAAAACGGTGGAAGAAAAATCTGAAGGACGAATTGAAGTCTTGGTGTACCCGAACTCTGAGCTAGGTTCAGAGATGGATATTATTAACGGCATCCAATTAGGCACAGTTGACCTAACAATCTCGGGTGAATCATTGCAAAACTGGGCACCTAAAGCGGCATTACTTGCAATCCCATATGCAATCCGCGATAGCGAGCACTTAGCGGCAGTAGCAAATGGTGAGGTTGGTAAAGAGATTGAAGAACAAATCACTCAACGTTCTGGTCTAGTGCCACTAACTTGGTTCGAACGTGGTGCGCGTAACCTGACTTCTAATAAACCAATCACAACGCCAGAAGATCTCAACGGTACGATCCTACGTGTTCCTAATGTTCCAATTTTTGTGAAAGTGTGGGAACAACTTGGTGCTAAACCGACTCCGATGGCATTTTCGGAAGTATTTACTTCTTTACAACAAGGCACGATCCATTCTCAAGAAAACCCACTGTCTCTTATTAACAGCGCATCTTTCTTTGAAGTACAAGATTATGTGAACAAAACAGAACACGTACGTAGCTGGATTTACGTTGTGATGGGTAAGCGTCAATTAGAGAAATTACCTAAGGACTTGCAAGCTGTGGTTAAAGAGGCCGCTGCAGAAACACAAGCCTATGAGCGAGAGTTATTCCTGGAAGACGAAAGAAAACTTGCTGAACTGTTGCAAGAAAGAGGGATGAAATTCGTCGATGTCGATCAAGAGGCATTTCGTGAAGCTGCGCTTCCGGCTGTTCGTAAAAGTTTGAATAAAGAGCAGCTACCGCTGTTTGAAGATATTCAAAAACTATAAGTAACCCTTGGGGAGGTGGATAGCCTCCCTATTTTCTAATGAGGGAAATTATGACGACAATCGTAAATGTGGCCGAAGAACCAAAAGAGTCACTCGTATCGAGAGCCGTAGATCACATTGATCGACTTGCCACTCGTTTTTTTAGCTTTTTTACAATCTGCAGTTTAGTCGCTTTATGTGGTGTGGTTTTACTACAAGTATTTGCTCGAATGTTTTTAGAAAGTACTCCTGCTTGGACAGAAGAACTTTCTCGCTACTTCTTCATCTATACGGTTGCTTTTGGAGCTGGTTTAGCCTTTAAGTCAAAAGAACTAGTTAGTGTCGATATTATAGTCTCTAGGCTAAGTGAGAAATGGCAGAGCATATACCAACTTGTTGTTAATATCGTTATTTCTATCTTTATCTTTATTACGTTACCAAACGCTTTTCAATTTATGAGTATCGGTGAGTGGCAAACATCACCAGTACTTGCAGTTCAAATGGACTACATATTTTTTGCAAGTGTTCTTATATTTGCAAACTTACAATTATTTATAGCATTAGACTCTATAAAGATAATTATTAAACATACAAGTCGGAGAGGATGATATGGAAGTCTATATATTATTTTCGGTTTTCTTTATTTTATTAATATTAGGCTTTCCTATTGCAATTACGCTTGGAATAGCATCAATGGCTTACTTATTGATAGCCGATATTTCATTAACTGTAATTCCACAAAAAATGTTTGCTGGTATTGATTCGTTTGTACTCCTTTGTATTGGCGGCTTCATACTAGCCGGTAACTTGATGAACCGAGGGAATATCACCGAACAGATTATAGGGCTAAGTAACGCGATGCTAGGGCATATTCGCGGTGGACTTGGGTTAGCGAATGTTAGTGGTTCAATGTTGTTTGGTGGCGTTTCAGGTACTGCGGTTGCAGATACAGCATCTATTGGTTCGGTAATGATCCCTGGTATGGCTAAAAGTGGTTACGACAAACCATTTGCTGCTGCAGTAACAGCTGCTTCTTCAACAATAGGGCCGATTATTCCTCCTAGTGTTCCAATGATCATTGTAGGTACTTTAACCAGTATCTCGGTAGGAAAACTGTTTCTTGCTGGTGCTGTACCGGGTTTATTACTCGGTGTAGGTATGATGGCAACGACTTATTTCCTATCGGTAAAACGAGGTTACCCGAAAGAAAAGCGTGCAACGTTATCAGAAATTATCCTTCATTTGCGTACAAGCTGTTGGGCTATCTCACTGACATTCCTAATACTGATTGGCATTGTTGGTGGCTTCTTTACACCAACCGAAGCTTCTGTCGTCGCGGCACTTTACGCAATGATTATTGGGATGTTTGTTTATAAGGGGCTCTCATTTAGAGATCTTCCGAAAATACTACTTTCGACTGCTGTAACCACTGCATCACTAATGCTACTGGTTGGCTTAGCTAACGTGTTTGGGTGGATATTAACGTCAGAAAAAATCCCACAAATGATAGCATCAGCGATATTAACGATAAGTGAAAACCCAATCATTGTATTGCTAATCATAAACTTACTGCTGCTGTTAGTCGGTTCGTTCATGGAGACCATTGCGGCACTAATCATACTGTTTCCTACATTATTAGGCGTAGCGACAGCTGTTGGTGTAGACCCGGTGCACTTTGGCATTATCGCGGTGCTTAACTTAATGATTGGTCTAACTACTCCACCTGTAGGAGTTTGTTTGTTCGTTGCTGCAGGCATTGGTGGTATTCCAATGGAGAAAGTCGTGAAAGCAATCGTACCTTTCTTATTGTGTAATTTAGCCGTGTTATTGATGGTGACTTATATCCCAGCATTATCACTTTGGCTACCTAGCGTGTTCTTATAAACAATTAGAGTTGATGCGATGTTAGATGGTCGATACCCAGATTATTCTCGAATGAGAAAGAAAACAGAAAAGAATATTCCCAAGTTTATCTATGAATATTTGGAAGGAGGTTGTTTTGATGATATTGGATTGGAGACAAACCGTTTAGCATTGCAGAGTTCTAAGTTAGCACCAAGGTATTTAACGCCGTATTCAAAATGCGACTTAAAAACAACAATCCTTGGGAAAGAATATAGCGCTCCATTCGGCATTGCACCAATCGGTTTACAAGGTCTAATTTGGCCTAATTCACCGGTGATTTTGGCGAAGGCAGCAAAGAAATACAATATTCCATATATCCTAAGCACCGTTTCATCTGAGTCGATAGAAGTAATCGCAGAGTTAGCTGAAGACAATGCATGGTTTCAACTCTACAACCCAGTGGAYGAAACAATACAAGATTCAATATTGGGACGGTTGAAGAGTTGCGGCTACAAAAACTTGGTGGTCACGGTCGATATTCCGACGTTTGGGTTTCGGCCCAATGATATCGTGAATGGGTTAACTATGCCTCCTAAGCATTCTGTTAAGAACTTCATCGACGTATGCAAAACGCCGCATTGGGCGACTCAAACTCTCAAGTATGGAATTCCAAAATTTAAAAACTTGGAACCATACATGAGAGATCATCGTCTCGATTTGCCAGAGATGATGCGCTCTATGGCGATGGGGAAAGTGGATACGGAAGGCCTGAAAAGAATAAGAGACAAGTGGGAAGGGAACTTAATAATAAAAGGTGTTTGTTCTAGTAGCGATCTCAAGCTACTTGAAGAGGTAAATGCCGACGGGGTTATTTTATCTAACCATGGTGCCCGGCAGTTAGATGCCTGTGAATCCCCAATAGATCTTCTAAGAAAAATAGAGGGAGGTTCAGTGCCCTCAGGAATGACGATGATGATGGATAGCGGTATCCGATCGGGAGTGGATATTGCC
>NZ_JAKJSW010000011.1:0-5263 GCF_050337375.1 Vibrio makurazakiensis
AAATATAAGGGCGAAATCATGAACGATGTCATTCGTGACTTCTTTAAAATGGAATCTGCTGGCGGTATCTTACTTGTAATTGCAGCCGCTGTTGCCATGTTCGTAGCAAACTCTCCACTTAACGTTATGTATCAAGATGTCTTGCATACTTATGTACTTGGGATGTCCGTTTCTCATTGGATCAATGATGGTCTAATGGCTGTGTTTTTCTTACTTANTGGCTTAGAAGTAAAGCGTGAACTATTAGAAGGCGCTCTAAAGTCAAAAGAGACAGCAATCTTTCCAGCTATAGCTGCTATAGGTGGTATGTTGGCACCAGCGTTGGTGTACGTATTTTTCAATATGAACGATCCTGAAGCGATCAGAGGCTGGGCAATCCCTGCTGCAACTGATATCGCGTTTGCTTTGGGTATCATGGCTCTTTTAGGTCCTCGCGTGCCTGTGAGCTTGAAAGTGTTCTTGCTTGCGCTAGCTATTATTGATGACTTGGGTGTTGTAGTAATTATTGCACTATTCTACTCAGGCGACCTTTCAACAATGGCACTGACAATTGGCTTTATCATGACAGGTGTTCTGTTCATGCTGAATGCTAAGAAAGTGACCAAGCTGAGTGTATACCTCGTTGTCGGGGCTATCTTGTGGTTTGCTGTATTGAAGTCTGGAGTACACGCGACTCTAGCGGGTGTGGTTATTGGTTTTGCGATACCTCTGCAAGGTAAGAAAGGTGAACACTCGCCACTGAAGCATCTAGAGCATGCGTTGCACCCTTATGTTGCCTTCGCTATTCTGCCTGTATTCGCGTTCGCAAACGCTGGTATTTCACTTGAAGGGATCTCGATGTCGAGCCTGACGGGCATGCTTCCATTAGGTATTGCTTTAGGTCTGCTAGTTGGTAAGCCGCTTGGTATCTTTAGCTTTAGCTGGGCTGCTGTAAAACTTGGTATTGCTAAGCTTCCTGAAGGTGTTAACTTTATTCATATCTTCGCAGTGTCGGTGTTGTGTGGTATTGGTTTTACAATGTCTATCTTCATCTCATCACTTGCTTTTGGTACAGCCAATGTAGAGTTCGATACGTTTGCTCGATTGGGTATCTTAATGGGCTCAACGACAGCAGCGATTTTAGGCTATGCACTTCTACATTTCTCATTGCCGAAGACAGCTAAGTCGACAAGCTAGTAAAAAGTTAATGTAAAAATAAAGGCCCTTACTGTTGTAAGGGCCTTTTTTATTTGTAAACTTGCTTGTTGCTTGTTGCTTGTTGCTTGTTGCTTGTTGCTTGTTGCTTGTTGCTTGTTGCTTGTTGCTTGTTGCTTGTTGCTTGTTGCTTGTTGACTTAGGTTAAGGTTACTTCTCAAGAGTAGTAAATATGGTCCATTCCTCGACAACTTGTTCAGTTAAACCTACAACTGTTGCTGTTACTTTCCTGTTCACTGCATGGGCAATTTCATCATCACCTTGGTCTTCTAATCGACTTTCACCATAACCTACAATTCTTACGCGGTTTGCAGATACACCATAGTTAAGTAATCGATCCTCAACGTTGTGTGCCCGTTTCTTAGATAGCTCTAAGTTGTATTCTGGAGCACCAACTTTACTGGCATAACCTTGTATCTCAATAGATGCAGATTGATAAATTTCTAGAAAATCTGCCATAGTTTGTATTTGCGCTGAAAAAATTGGATTTATTTCAAAGGAATCATTAGCGAAAAGAATCTTAAGTTGCTTCTCTTCTTCCGTCCTGAATAGTTCCCCGCACCCGTCATTATCAACTTGTGATGATTCTGGAGTCCCAGGGCAGATATCGCGAGCATTTACCACGCCATCTCTATCGTCATCAGAAAGATCGGAAATTTGTTCTGCCTTTGGAGTCTCGATATAAGGCTCTTCGTCATAAGCCATTCCGGCTGGTGTGACAAGCAAAGACAAAGCGGTGATTGTTGCTGTGGTTAAATATTTCATGATTAGTACTCCATGCCCTGAGACCATTCTTCAGGAAGGTCAACCAATAGAGCATCGAGCAAACTACCCGTCGCATTTAGTACACGGTATTTTGCGTATTGCTCTGAATAGTGAGCATCTAGGTAATCTTTTCTTGCTTCAAATAGCTCGTTTTCAGTGTTGAGCAAATCTAGCAGGGTTCGTTGACCGATTCGGTATTGCTTCTCGTAGGCGATGACCGTTTCTGCCGCAGAGTCTACGTGGTCAGCTAAGAAGTTTTTCTGTTGAAGTGTTAAATCTAATGCGCTCCAGGACAGTCTCAAGCCTTCTTCTACCTGTCTGTATGCCTTGTCACGTAAATCTTTAGCTTTGTTTAACTGGTAGGCTGCACTTTCGCTTCGGGCGTTATCAGAGCCGCCATTATAAAGGTTGTAACGCATACGGAGCATAGCGAGAGTTTCTTGGCTTGAACCTTCATCCCCACCTGCGTCGTCACGCCAAGTTTGCGATGCCTCAATAGAAAATGTTGGGTAGTTTACGCCTTTCGATTGTTTGTATTGAAAGTGCGCAGCGTCAACGTCTGCAGAAGAGATCTTAATCACAGGGTGGCGATCAAACGCGTATACCACGGCGTCTGTTAGTGAAAGAGGAAGTTTAGACACATCTGCTCGAGGATAAATTAGGCCTAAAGGTTCCTGACCCACAATGCGGCGAAACTGTGTGTGGGTATCAATCAAATTATTTTGCGCAGCGAGTAAGTTACCGTGCGCCTTTGCGATACGAGCTTCTACTTGAGAAAGATCGGCAGTTGAACCCAAACCAGATTCCGCACGTCGTTGTATGTCTTTAAAAATACGTTTGTGCGTAGCTAGGTTACTTTCCGATAAAGCCAGCACTTCTGAAGCTTTTACCGCATCTAAGTATATTTGCGTGACTTCTAAAGCGATATCTTCCGAATCGGCTATCAGTTGGTATCTAATCGACTCTGCGTCGGCGGCTGTTCTATCAATATCATTCAGTGTTGATGAGCCATCCCACAGCAGTTGGGTCAATGATATCGTCGCTTCCTTTCGCGTTAAATCCGTATCCGGACCGTTGATTGGTACAGGGTTTAACCCTTCGTATCCAATTCCAGCATCTAAATCAATACTCGGACGATATGCACCTCCGGAAGCTTCATTCAGTTGCTTGGCACTTGAAAATTCATTAAAGATGCTTTTGATATTAGGGTTGGTTGCTAAAGTTATCGCGACAGACTGTTCTAACGTCTGAGCACTAACCGTGTTAGACATCATAATTAAACAACCAAGGTAAGTAAGGTTTAACAATTTCAAAGCAGTACTCCTTCCATTTCGAAGCCTGTTCAAATCAGCTAGTTAAGCCCTCAACTAGCTGCTAAGTACACTTTTAACTAATCGAAGCTTAGTTCATCAAATCAAAAGTGAGAACCTTAACTAATAAAATGTCACTAATTACCAGTTTTAATTGACAAAATAAAAAATGCGCAAACCTATTTTCGTTGTTGTGTTGAATATCAATAGTTGTGAGCTAGATTTATAGGATGCGATAAATGTAAGCGCGGGGGCTGCTTGCATACCAGAAATGGGTCGTAAAGGCATAGGGAATGGATTATGAAACTTACAAACCTAACAGCTTTAGGGTATGCAAATGGTGCAGTAGTACTCGATGCTCAAGGCCAAATGAGACGGTTAGAGCCAGGTGAGCAACCTGGCCCAGGAGACCTAGTCGTAGACCTTGGTGAGGGAGCAGCAGGTGAAACTGATATATCTGCTCAATTGATTGGTGAGCAACTTCAGCCAACAGATGTTGCGATTGATGATGTCATAGCCCAACTTGTTGACCAAATAGAGCAGGGTGTCGATCCAACTCAACAAGGTGAAGATTTCGCAACCGCCGCCGGTGGACAAAACGGTTCGAGTTTGACTGGATCTGGTGATATAGAAAGAACCGGTGCGGAGTCTCAAGCTTCGACAGAATTTGAAACAGAAGGTTTAGAGTCACAAGGTTTATCTGAAACTCAAAGCTTGGCTTTAATCCAAGTTGTTGCTCAAGCATTAGTAAGTGGGATCTCATTCATCAATGAGGATGAAACAAATGCCCCTATCGTTACTGGTGGACTATTAGAAACTGATGTCGAAGGTGTGGATTTTGTTCCTGTTACCGATGAGGCTGGTGATAACGGTTTTGGCGTTTTTTCTATCGATGCTGATGGTAACTGGACCTTTACAGCAGATGACGCGTACGACGAGCTAGCGGTCGGAGACAGTAACACTGATACGATTACGGTAATTACGACAGACGGTACAGAACAAGTCATTACTGTGACCATAGATGGTACGAATGACTTAGCGGTGATAACTCCTGAAGTCGGTGATGTTATTGAAGCAGGAATTGATGGTGAACAAACTCCTATAGGTTCTGGAACTACCGGTGGAGTTGTTAGTATTGTTGACCCTGATAATGGCGAAAGTATATTTCAACCTGTAGCCGATCTCACAGGAGATTTTGGTAACTTTACATTTGATCCGAACACTGGTGTGTGGGGGTATATTTTAGATGAAGCGTTAGCTGACTCTCTAAATGCGGGTGATGAAGAGACCGACGTGTTAGAAGTGACATCTTTAGATGGGACTGATACGGAAACCATTACCGTAAACATCTTGGGCAGTAACGATGGCGCGACCATCACGCCATCAGAAAGTGAAGATGTAAACGTGGTAGAAGTGGGCTTGGATGTCGCAGGCGATGCGACAGCCGGAGGCCAACTTCTGGTGGAAGATGTGGATGACGGTGAAGCGAAATTCCAAGACCCAGGTGACCTACAAGGGGAATACGGTACCTTTACCTTTAACACCGATACAGGCGTATGGGGTTACACTTTAGACCCAGACTTATCAGACCCACTCAATCAAGACGACGCGGTGACTGATAGCTTACAAGTGACGTCACTGGACGGCACCGCCACTGAAACTATTACTGTGAACATTTTGGGCAGTAACGATGGGGCGACCATTACACCGTCAGAAAGCGAAGATGTAAATGTGGTTGAAGTGGGCTTGGATGTGGCAGGCGATGCGACAGCCGGAGGCCAACTTCTGGTGGAAGATGTGGATGACGGTGAAGCGAAATTCCAAGACCCAGGCGACCTGCAAGGGGACTACGGTACCTTTACCTTTAACACCGATACAGGCGTATGGGGTTACACTTTAGACCCAGACTTATCAGACCCACTCAATCAAGACGACGCGGTGACTGATAGCTTACAAGTGACGTCACTGGACGGCACCGCCACTGAAACTATTAC
>NZ_JAKJSW010000012.1:0-8902 GCF_050337375.1 Vibrio makurazakiensis
TTATAACACATTTTATTGAGGGAATGTAGATCTATTTTAAATGTAGATCTAGTTAGATCTTATTTTGTGTTTTACTGAGTTCTTCTGTTAGTTCATCGAGTACTAATGATTTTGCTACTAATCTCGTTGATTCTTTATCAGCTTCGTCAATTTTTTTATTAAAGTAATCACTAAATTCTGGAAGTTCTTCTTTTAATTCCGTATACGCATTTTCATAATGAATAAGATTACAGCTTTCAACAAGAAGATTATGTTTATATATATTAAGACTCTCTAGATCAGCATCTATACTTTGTTTTACAACTACACCTTCTTTTGAATCACTCGTTTTAACTAAATTATATTTTGCATTGTTTGCATACGCATCACTAAGGCGCTCAACCATACCGCTTGATTCTAGCAATTTAAGAACTCGATAAGTATGTCCTCGCAACCTTAACTTTTTATCTTCTGAATTATAATACTGATCCAGTTGAGTTTTAAAGTTATCCGTAAACTCAAAGACAGTAAATCTCCCTGAATCTTCAAAGTTCTCACAACACTTTAACCCCATTTTTAGCAAACTTGAGCTTTCTATTCTCATCAGATCCTCAGTAATCAAATCTCAAACAATAGTGACTACTATAGTAGTCATTTGATTTAGATGCAATTAGGAAAGGTCATCTTTATGGAGATAATGTAAACTGACAAAAAAAAACAAATACAAGAAATGAATAAGCTAACAGAAGAGATCTCCCTGAAGATCATAAAACAAAGAGAGTCGTTGGGGCTGTCAAGCTCAGAGGCTAGTTTGAAAGCTGGCTTTAGTCGAGGTTACCTAAGAAAAGTAGAGTTATGTGAGAAGCGCATAACTGTAGAAAAGTTATACCTATTAGCAGATGCTCTCGGCTGCGTGGTAACAGATTTACTCCCCGAGTCGAATGCTGAGATTCTAGAAGATCTCAGATCCAAATAGAGATATAGAATGGGAAAGGAGCTACTAAGCTCCTTTTCTTCTATACGATCAACGACACTGCGTGGGCAGTGTTACTTTTCGATATAGGTATATGTCTAATATTAGACTAGCTCTCTTTCGCCAACATAAGCTAATTGNCTCTCATCCCATACATAAAAGTAGTATGGATCACCAGAATGATCATCTTTTTCATATTCTTTACATGAATCTGAAAAAGATGAATAGAGATAGCTCGTTATAAACTTTCCGTAGTGTGTAACAATAAAATCTGAGGCCAGTTTGGTGGTTGTATTACCATAAGTTGCAACGAGTTTATATAAAGATATAAAATCAAAATTTGCAATATCACCATTCACGCACCCTAAAATATTTAGGGGAGACGTTACATCATTTTCGAGCAGTAGTTTGATTTCTCCAAAGAATCGCTCATGATCATTCTTTTCACAGTCAAACTCGAACACACTGCGAGCTAACAAGTACTCTTCTCCAAAGTACAATTTCGTGAAGCAGCCCAAATTGGCACCATTTTCAACCAACACTCGGATCGCATCAAACTTCTTAGTTATAAATAAGCTTCTAGCAATCGACCACTCCCAAGACAGGTATTCATCTCCTGTCTTTTCATCGGTATCAAACTCGAAATCTCGATGGGAAATAATACTTTGAGCAAAACTTGAATCGGATTCAATCAGCTCTGCCGATAATTCAAGATGTTTGGTTATCGCTGCACCACAGACCGTATTGACACGATTTTTTAAAACTCGAATAATTAGCTCTTCACTCAAGTCTCCATCAATAAGTATAGAGTCAATCCCTAGTGAGCAACATTTATCTATACCTATCTCAAACGTATTCTTATTCATAACATTAGACATACTTGAGCCAAATAGCTCACATGCTAATTCAGAAGGAATAACATCGACATTCAAAAACGATTGAAGAATAATTTGAGAATAATCATCGTAATCAACCTCCGCATACTGCAAGTAGGAGATATAATTAAGCAAATTTTTCAGGTTAAAAGTTGCTTCCTTGAATATTTCGATTAGAACACTCTGAGCGGCAACACCACTATCAAAAAGCTCTTCCCAGTCGATTGGATAGTTGATGTACACCAAACGTTGTAGCATGGTTTTCTGCTGTTCTAGCGATGTCACTTCTAAATATTGTAACAAAGAAAAGGCTTTAGAGCCTTCGAGGATATGATTCAACACCACCTGTTCTTTCATAATGGCAGTGTTTAACGTACTTACATAATCTTCAATAGTTGCAAAATCCATATCTTCAATCAAGTAAGATAGACACTTTGTTGAATTAAAGTGAATACATTGAGTGATAAGCTCTAGCCAAGGAAAATCCGTGTTGTTGTAGTCTGTTTTAAACACCCACAAATCATCATTTTTGATTGAGTCTAATGCTATTTTTCCCATTGGATTAAGCCTTGTATTGTAAACCGTTGATATTAACTTGATGAACCTTACAAGAATACAGTATACCGTACTACCACTATACTATACAACTAACTATATGAGATAGGCATTCAAATCGTCTTAGCCTTTCGAACTGTTAAACCAATACGCTTGATAGATACGTAGCAGTTTTCGATCTAAAGGGAATTTTTCTGTCGTAACTAACAAGGCATCTACATGACAATCCTTACAAATGCCTTCAACAAGTTCTGACTCTGTAACCTTGCAAAGTTCAGTTTCTAGCCTTAAGCAGTAGTAGCACCCGATCTGAGCGACTTCGTTCTCCTGACATTCAGGGGTGAGAGATAACTGATACCGAATCAAAGGGCCATCGTCCCACCAGTTACCTAAATATGAAAGCAACTGTGGGTTAATACTCTTTTTATTGGCCCAACGCTTTAATTGTCTACGAAGTCCCCCTCTCTTTTTGGGTTTAAACTTACTCTTGTTGCTGGGTTCAAAGTATCGAACGTTAGCTTTTTTTCCTGTTAAGAGTCCTGCTATTTTAGCTAACTCTTCCCACTCAGGATCAGGATCAGGATCAGGATAGTAAAAGTTGTCTTGATAACGCTTCTGATAATATTGGCTTATCTTTTTTATACTACAGGCCATTGATTTCCCTCTACGAGAAGACCGTCAATATGCTCAACAACCTGCCGATTACACTCTTCAAATCCATCTACTAACGTTTTGCCAT
Source organism: Vibrio makurazakiensis (assembly GCF_050337375.1). Classification (NCBI taxonomy): domain Bacteria; kingdom Pseudomonadati; phylum Pseudomonadota; class Gammaproteobacteria; order Vibrionales; family Vibrionaceae; genus Vibrio; species Vibrio makurazakiensis. The sequence continues at coordinate 3,122 of NZ_JAKJSW010000012.1, forward strand.
CTCCTAGCCATTTGAGAATCAATTCATTGTCGAACATTGTTAGTGTAGATAGATATTGAGCCATACTTTCGATAACTCGATCTGCAATTTTGTGCCTTTCTTGTCCTTCAAATGCAAAAGGTTTAATTACAATTGGACGTACGTTTATCCCTTGCTTCACCAATTGCAACGCTAGATCATTTGCCCTAGATCCCACAGAACCACTAAGGCCAGCTACCAGAATTACCCTTGAATGACCTTCGGTGAAGCTTGTTAGATCAAGCGCTTCATTTTCATTCCATGTAATAAACTCACAGTCAGATTGCTCTAACGCTGGAGTGGAGTTGGTGTCTATCCACAACTTTGGAGTTGTCTGCCACTGTTTGTTCTTTTGTGCATATTGCGCAATGTTGCCAGCAGCAGAACCAAAAAAAATGATAGATGTTGTCATTGCCGTTCTCCGTATTACTGAATTTTAATTAGCTAAATCCAAAATAGTTTTTGCCTTATCAGGCCAAATTAAGTGACTCTTGCTTTCACAAATATTAAACGACACAACTCATTGACGATGTCTACCACCAAGGTCATAGTAAAGTTCTAGAGGACTATAGGATATAAAAAGGAGCAACCATGCTCCTTTTGCTATTTACGATCAACAACACTGCGAGAGTAGTGTTGCTTATAAGTAAAAGCAGTCAACACCATCGCCTTTCAATCTTTCGACTAGTTTGACTTCACTTAATCCCATTCGCTCTGCTAATTCATTTAGATGACCACATAAAAATTCATCAAGCCACTCTTTGTCACTACGCATCTGTGCAGTAATAATATGATAAGAACTCTCAAGATGTTCAGATGGAATATCTTTGATATCTTTATGCGCCTACTAATATCTCCCCAGTCAGATAACTAACTTGGGGAACAACAATTGGCGAGAAATCAATATATCCTGTTTCGATTCTTGTCCAATCTTGCTACATGCCAAAAGGCTCAAATCGACTCATTTTTATCGAATGATACGCATGATTTTTATCACCCAACTGGTTACATAATGCTACGTAATTTTCATCATCTTCAATAGGAGTGAACAAATCCATTAATAATGGATCAACTTCAGGCAATAAGTTTGGGGTACCGAACAACTGCTCCTGAGTCATTTTAGTCATCGTTGCCCTATTTGTTAGGTTCAGGTAGTACTGGTGATGTACTGTCCATATAGGTTAGAAAGTTTGCCCAAAGTTCATGTGTTCTTTGCTTATTTAATTGGGTTTGACAGTTTATCGTCATGACACCACGTATTGTACCTTCTCGCCATTGTGTATAAATGGAGTCACAATGTGAAGTTGCGAATGTCTGCCAATTTTGTTGTGCTTTTTTTATCGATTTTAACAATACTAGATCTTTCGAGTTATGTTCTAAAGTCGCTTGAAGATAAAGCGCTAATTTTGCTTTTGCCACTTTCAATTCATTCGTAGCACAGTGATTGATCACCAACGTATTGACTGGATCAACGCAGCTAAGTTCAACCTCAGCCGATACTGCGCTACAAGAAATGGTCATAAGAGCAATTGATATACTTTTCTTCATACTGGAGTTCCTAGAGAACAAAATCATCAATCTCTCTTGAGCTTTCTGGTAATCGCAGTCCACTCTGATTTTCACAAATTTTAAACGGTACGATCCACAAACGATGCCCATCATCTAGGTCATAGTAATGCTCTAGCGCAGCATCAAAGTTATCCTGCCACGGATAAATCAATACAACGTCTTTACCTACTGATAGCTCCGTCTCTGATGGTCTTAGGTACTTCTTCGCATAGGCAAACATCTGATAGACATCTGATTGAGATATATTCGAATGCGTCACGCTTGAATCTAGCAGTTTCCATTTAGTATCAAGTACAACTTTATTTACCGAACCATGTTGAATCAGTAAATCAGGACGTAAGCTAAACTTTCCGCGATTGTCGTATGTTGCTAAATGCTGACCAGTAGCTTGTGTCGATAACGTTAACTCTGGACGCTTTGTTGCGAGTTGTGCTTTCAATACCTTCGCTACGTAGTCCTCAAACACCTTTTCCATCGGAAAAAGTAGTGACGCTGCATTGGTACTGCCCTTCATGGTTTGTGGCGAAAAGCCATTCAAGATTAAGCGACACCATTCAAGAGGGGTCTGATAATAGTTCATCCCTCTATCTTGTTGGAGCTTAGTGAAATCAAACTTATGATCGCTACTTTTAGGAATTTCATGAAAAACAAACAGCAGTTCTTGCAAGAGCTTTTGATTAGCACTGCTACGAGCAAAACCTTTTACTTTAAGCAATGCACTATGAAGCAGTCGATTAGCTGGACGGTCTAACATGAACTCATCATATTCACAGAAAAACTTATGCTTATTGATGAAGTTATGCCTAACTTGCTTGCCTACATTTAGCTTCCCTTTTAAGAACCCTAGATTGTCTTCTTGTCGCACATAGTCACTTTTCAACCCCCGCTTTACCAGCTCATTCACTGAGTTTAAGAAGTGACTTATAAATACCTCAAGTAGCGGCATTTTTTGATGAGTGATGTTGGCACTTGAGGTTTGAATATGTGCAAACCCCTTTAATGCCTTCAACATTATCAACAATGACTGACGCGCTTTTTCATGCTCATCAGTAGATCCTCTACCATTACTATTAAAGCTCTTGCCAACTTTAGGCAAAACCTCGATTTGGGTTTTATCTGGTGTGAAGATTACCCCTGCATAGCTCTGGACTTGCAGTACCTCCATACCATCTCGGCGCCGAAGTTGAAGAAGCTGACTTTCACTTTCATCACCAAGACAGAGTTGCTTCAGGTAGTCATAAGCTAAGTTNGAGATAACTTTTATATTAGAAGACACAAAACCATGTTTTGGAGTGCCTTCAGAAGCTAAATAGTCGAACTCAAAGAGTGTAACCTCATGCTTCGCTTTCACTAGACTCACTCACAAACTGTTTATAGATGCCAATATATGCTGATGGCTTAACCCACGGAGTACCATCTCCCTCAAAAGGCTTGATTGAGTACGTTATTTTCTTGTCTTCATAGAGATCTAAATCGTGGTTAGATCCAAATAACGTACTGTACGTATCTTCATGTTTGGCTAAAAAATGAAGGCTCTCATCAGACTTCAGACTATCTCCAAGTACTAAGCGGATCTTGTTCCAATCTTCGTAGAAATACTCTTCAAGCAAAGGGATAATCTTGTTTTTGAAAGCGTTTTGGAGTTCTACGAATGCTTTTTCATCATCTTTTTCGTTATAGACTGGAAACAAAAATGCATGACCTAACGTATGTTCACGGTCATATAGAACTTCAATGCGTTTGTTTAGCTTTTTCAAAAGCTCAGAAAGGTCGATACCCTTTACTTTTCGGCCTTCGAGCAATTCAGGTTGTGGCATCATCTCTTTAAAATCAAAACGGCGGCGCAGTGCTGTGTCCATCATTGCCAATGAACGGTCCGCCGTGTTCATAGTACCGATAATGTGTAGGTTATCTGGTACAGAGAAAGTGTCGCCAGAGTATGGAAGTGTCACTTCTAGTTCTTCCTCCGCACCTTTACGCTTTGAAGGTTCAATTAAAGTAATCAATTCACCAAATATTTTTGAAATATTGCCTCGGTTAATTTCATCAATCACTAGAGCGTAGTTTTTTCGTGATGTCTTTACCTCACTNTCTGACTGCGCCAAACCTTTTAAGTACTTTACCAATGCAGTGTAGTAAGGGTTAAGACCCCCTTTCATTTCACGCTCACCATTGAATATTGATTTTAAGGTTTTCACGCTCAATGAATGATTAGACTCTCCCTGATCCTTTTCGAAACGAACTGTATTATTGTCCACATCTGAAACAGTGAAAAACGTGCGAATCGTATTAACTTTGACTCCATTTTCCGAACTACTTAAATGATCCAAAAAGCGGTTCCACAATGTCTCAAAATCAGAGATTTCCTCTGTAATCTTTGTGACACGGTTATCTTTGGCATCTTCAACAATACACTTAAAAACACCATCTTTTTGATAATACGAAATCTCGCCATTATCAGTTTTAGCACTTAGCCCCTCAACAAACTCTTCATACCCATAACTTTGGTGAAATGTCACAAACCGAATTCGTTTCTCGCCACTCAAGCGCTCATACTCAGCTTTTAGTTGACTACGGCTCTGCCATTTGAATGCTGGCTCAACAGCTTTAACTGCGGCTTCAATAGTATGGTAGGTTTTACCTGTACCAGGAGGGCCGAAAAGGATTTGGTTTAATGGTGACGGCATCTTGGTATGCTCCGAGGTTTGATTCTGTAACGGAGAGTAGGTGACACTCTCATCATTGGTGACTTCTTTTGAAGCGTTTTTCAAGCAACGTAACCACGATTGAAAAATCTTGGTCACTTGTGATTGATCTTTTTGGTTTAACTGACACTTGTACCATTCAATAAATTCAGTCTGACTGTAATACTGATAACTATTACCATTAATTAATTCTTGTGGAGGGAATTCTTTTCTTAGCCTAGGAAACTTTCCAAAATCATCCCCTTTATCTCTGCAAGCAAGCTCTAAAATGCAACCGTTTATTGATAGGTTAAACCCACCAACAAACCCTCTGGCGGAACTACCTACTTTTTTATCCTGTGCAAAAAGAATACAAGGATCCGCCTTGGAATACGCTACACTCCCTTTTAGACTTTGAATTAACTTGGTTAGGTTAGCCTCAATCCACCGTTTTACATCATCACTTTGAGAGTCCAAGCTAACCCAAGAATCCTTATTAACTTGGTCATAGCTAATTTCATTAGCTTTTAATTGCTCTTTAAACCACTCACTTAAACTCGTATATCCTTGATGTAAATACTGATGGAATTCAGCCATCGCTTCATCATTCGACATTACTATATGTATACGACCATTTTTGATTTGGTCTTCGTATTGCGGACTAATATTTTCAAGTATAGGAACCGCTTGTTTTGCGCTAATACTTTGAGAAAGTGATAAGTAGGAATCATTTTGATTTAAGTTAATACTGAATACAAAATCATTACCACCTGTGTAAAACTTCAACTTCCTAGGACTCGTCTCTCCCCCAGTTTTGAAGTACGCTGCATCATGATTACTGATTTGTACAATTAATAGGCCGATACACTCGAATAAGTTACCCCAAAAATCGTTAGCTTCATGAGAAGAAGCAAGGGCGGTATAATTTTCATCTATACCTTTGTTTTTAATACCATTACTCACATTTTCTATGAATTTTTGAAATGTCACTCTACAAACCCTCTCGCATAAGTCAGCAACCACAATATATAGAACAACATACCACATGACGACTTTATAGACATTCGAAAATTAATATTTACTCGTGTTCTCGCAATACCCACTCTTTATCTGACTTGAACAAACGAACGACTAATCTTCGCTCCTTGATACATTGCTTTTGCCAACTGTGTCGCTTTGTATTGGTTATCTGCTTCAATAATCACGTCCTGACTTACGCCATTTGGAAACTGAATACGCCCTTTAAACTTTCTCATTTTATTACTCCTATTGATTGCTACTTAAAAATGGTAATTCGATAGATCCAGTCTTTCGTTTTGCTTACATTGCTCAAACCAACGATGAATCAAGGCTTTACTTTCTGCGGTCGGCGGCCTATTCCTCTTTCCGCAAATTTGATCAATTTCGAATGGGAAGATCCCTTGAGGTTTTCGCCTGATTCCGATGGTTAGTCGCTGTGGTTGATACATTTGAAATGCGAGATACCTCCCTCCTTTAATTCGGTGGTGAT
>NZ_JAKJSW010000013.1:0-7535 GCF_050337375.1 Vibrio makurazakiensis
ATCATACTTAAGCCAGACCAATTTTAAGTGATCATCGCCATCGCCCATATGGTTGGATTCAGCAACCAGCTCTGATAACTCCTTAGATAGTTGAAATAAAAACCAAGTCGCTTGGTTTTGTTGTTCGCTATAAGATTGAGCCAAAATACGTGTATTCACCATCAAGGATACATTAGCAATAAGAAGAGCCAATGAAACAACGAGCAACAATGATTTTGCCAGTGTTGTCTGTGGAGAAGACTGTCGTAGCTTTTGCCTATTTCTCATCCGCTATTAACTCTATATCACTGATTTGCCATACCATCTGAGAGTGGTATAGGGCATTGTCGATTTCGGGGTAATCAGACAACGAATAGATTAACCAATACGGTCCTTTCTCCCTCACTTTCATCGGTTTACCATCTTTCAAATACGCAATAATAGGCTGATACTTTTCAATATCTTGCTTAGTTATAGTGATGGCATAATCGTTAAGCGCTCTAACAATCATAAATTCAGGAACGGTTATATTTTGGGACTTTAATAACGTTTGAAGGCTGATCCCTGTAAAAGTCGCTTCATCATCAAACCAAGGTAAATGCGTTTTATAAGCTATGGTAGGTAGTTTCGCTATTTCGGCTTGTTCAAACACTACAGGTGTCGTCGGTTGATCTAGCCAAGAGACCGTAATTGAAGCGGAATAAGAGCTCACACTAAACAAGCAAAGCATTAATGATAATAATTTCATTGTTAATCCTTTCTTATGAAGGGTTATTAATAACAATAGTATAATTAGTAAGCATTGTTTGCATCAGTTCATTTATAAAATCAATCTCACCTCCCTAACATCAATGCGTCATCAAAGGGTTACAGAATTGAAAACACGATTAAATAAGGTTAAAAATGACCAACTTTGGCAAATACACCTCCGTAACTCGGTAATTTCCATTTATTTTCATCGCTCGCTTGCACGCTACCTACCTCCTATCAGATACTTAACTCATACGTATAGATAAGTGGCGCATGTTCATGCTCCAATCAGGAATCATCAATGAGTTCAAATACACAGCCAACGTTTTTCTTTTTTGATTACGAGACATGGGGAACCAGCCCAGCAAAAGACCGTCCAAGTCAATTTGCAGGTGTCAGAACGGATCAAGATTTTAATATCATAGGCGAGCCTTTGGTGATCTACTGTCAACCTCCTGCTGACTACTTACCTTCACCTGAAGCTGCGTTGATTACAGGTATCACTCCTCAAAAAGCAGCCAGCCAGGGTATTCCCGAGCCAGAATTCATAGCCAAAATCCATGCTGAACTTGCCAAGCCTAATACTACAAGCCTAGGTTACAACAGCATCCGATTTGATGATGAGGTGACTCGCTACACTTGTTACCGCAACTTTATTGATCCGTACGCTTGGAGCTGGCAAAACGGCAACTCTCGTTGGGACTTACTTGATGTAATGCGCGCTGTTCACGCATTACGCCCTGAAGGTATCGTTTGGCCAGAAAATGAAGAAGGCTACCCGAGCTTNAAGCTAGAGCATCTTTCTGTCGCCAATGGTATTGAACATGCTAACGCACATGATGCAATGGCCGATGTTATTGCAACAATCGAATTGGCTAAGAAGCTAAAATCAGCTCAGCCAAAAATGTTTGATTACCTCTATAACATGCGTCATAAACGAAAGTTGAATGAGCTGGTTGATATCGTAAACATGACGCCGCTCATGCATGTTTCTGGCATGTTTGGACGCGATTGTAATTATACCAGCTGGGTTGTCCCTATGGCGTGGCACCCAACAAACCAAAATGCAGCGATTGTGGTCGACCTTGCAAAAGACCCTAGCCCATTACTTGAGCTAGATGAAGATGAGTTACGCACGAGACTTTATACTAAGCGTAGTGAACTGGCTGAAGACGAATTACCCGTTCCAATTAAGCTTGTGCATATGAACAAGTGTCCAATCCTTGCGCCAGCCAAAACCTTAACGGCAGAAAATGCAGAGACAATTGGTATTGATCGTGAGCGTTGTTTAAAGAACCTTGCGAAGTTAAAAGCTAATCCAGAGATCAGAGAAAAACTGATTGGCTTATATTCTACCGACCGAGAATATGAAAAAAGCTCAGATGTAGATACGTTGCTGTACGATGGTTTCTTCTCTCCTGCTGACAAAACGGCAATGAACATCATTCGTGAAACCGACCCGAATAACCTGGCAGCATTAGATATTAGCTTTAGCGACGAACGCATTAAGCCGTTGCTGTTCCGCTATCGTGCTCGTCACTTCCCTTGGACACTGGATGAGTCAGAGCAGCTTCGTTGGGCTAACCACTGTCGAGAGACTTACGAATCTCAACTTGAAGAATACATGCTTAACCTTGAGAACTTGGTTCATCAACATGAGAGTGATGAGAAAAAAATAGCCATTCTAAAAGCCGTGTATCAATATGTTGAAAAACTGGCTTCTTAATTAAGGCCTTATATATCGTTTAGAATCCCAAAGTTTCCCTGGGCTCATCTCAGTAGAGCCCAGCTTCCTTTTTATCAGCTTGAATCGGGCAGGTTCATTTGAAAGAATCGTTAATCACATTTCTGCGTTACATTGTTTCGTTCGGATTAATACTCGCGTCTCTTTGGGCGGGTACTTCTATCCAACACCTACTAAATACATCTATTCCCGGCAGTATTTTTGGCATGTTGATCCTATTCGGCTTGCTCTGCTCAAGAATTATTCCTATCGAATGGGTTCAGCCCAGTGCGAATCTCATCATCCGCTTTATGATCTTATTGTTCGTGCCTATCAGTGTCGGATTAATGGAACATGCAGACATGCTGCTAGAAAACGCCTTACCGATTATGGCTAGTGCTGTAGGTGGCTCACTGATTGTACTTGTGTCACTTTCTTGGTTCCTAGACCGTCGCCTTTCAAAAGAACACTCTACTAAAGGGCAGTCATAATGTGGTTACTGGTTACTATTGTTGTTTTTCTATTTGCCCGTTGGATCAGTCAAAAGATCAACTCTCCACTGTTTAACCCGCTTTTAATCAGTATCGGGATCATCATCCCTACATTGACCTATTTTAAAGTTCCGTTCGAAACGTACTATGCAGACAATCAATGGATTAGCTTCTTACTGCAACCTGCCGTTGTAGCTCTGGCCTACCCTTTATACGAGCAGCTTCCACAAATCCGTTCTAATTGGAAAATTATTACGCTAGCTTGTTCATTAGGCAGTGTTATGTCGATGCTCACCGCGTCAATTATCGCGGTTCTATTTAAAGCAGAACTAAGCCTAATAGCCAGCCTACTAGGTAAGTCCGTTACCACACCAATTGCTATGGAAATATCCAGCCACCTAGGTGGTGAGGCCGCGATTGCCGCAATYCTGGTTTTAATTGTTGGCTTATTTGGTGCCATTTGTGCCTACCCTATATACAACCTACTTGGCATTAAGAGTCCGATCGCTCGGGGTTTAACTRTGGGCACCGTATCTCACGCACTTGGTACGGCTACTTGCGCCGAAAAGAAACCGCAAGATGCAGCATTCAGTTCCTTAGCATTAGTTTTGTGTGGGGTTATTACCTCAATCATCGCCCCTTCCGTATTTGCCGCGGTCGTTTGGGTTTACGGTTTAATGGGCGTTTAACTCAAAACCCACCTCATATTCACCGATAAAATCAGCCTTTCACTGAAATCTTTGCGAGGCTGATAACTTAATTGCGTTTTGAAATCGATTGCATGTGTGAGCTCACTCTAATTGTGAAATGGAATGAAACAAACGATCCATTAACGTGATCCAAATCTCAGTAATGTTTTTCTGAGAACCTAGAATTGAAGTCTAAGGTTAAATAAGGATTCAAAATGAACAGCCATATTGAGCAAGCGCTAGAAAGTGCACCACAAGCAATTAAAGCATCTCTAAGTAAGATCATTCTTGCTGATAGCTTTGATGCCACTCTTTCTTCTCAACAATTTGAACAGCTTCTCAGTGAAAGCGGTTTATCTGATAATGAACTCCGTGTTGCGCTACTCCCATTCGCAGCAGCCTACTCTTATGCGCCAATTTCAAATTTCTACGTAGGCGCTATTGTGCGTGGCCTAAGTGGTCGCCTTTACTTCGGTGCAAACTTAGAAGTTTCAGGAGCTCAGCTTGGTCAAACGGTTCATGCAGAGCAATCGGCAATCAGCCACGCCTGGATGAAAGGCGAGCAAGGCATTTCAGATATCACGATCAACTTCAGCCCTTGTGGTCACTGTCGCCAATTTATGAATGAATTAACGACAGCGAAAGAGCTTAAAATTCAGCTTCCTGAGCGTGAAGAAAAGACTCTACAGCAGTACTTACCAGAATCGTTCGGCCCTTCAGACTTGGGTATCGACATTGGCTTAATGGCGAAGCTAGATCATCAGCACCAAGCAGAAGACAGTAACCCACTGGTACTTTCTGCCCTTTCTGCGCTGAACATCAGCCATGCCCCTTACACTAAGAACTTAAGTGGTGCTTCGTTGCAGTTAGCTACAGGTGAAGTGTTTACAGGTTCATACGCAGAAAATGCGGCGTTCAACCCTAGCTTGCCTCCTCTACAAGTTGCCTTAATTCAGCTTAAACTTGCTGGCCATGATTTTTCCGAAATCGACAGTGCTGCATTGGTAGAAATGTCAGAAGGTTCTATCAGCCACCTTGCTGATACGCAATCAACATTAGAAGCGATAAACCCTGACATTCCAGTATCTTACTTAGCAATCTAACCACATAAAACCAACATAAATTTAAAGAGCAGCACTTATTACAAGTCGCTGCTTTTTTTATTCTAGTTACGACTAAAAGACCCTGCGCAAACGATTGCTTTTCATTGTGAAAGCGGTATGATTCGCTTCGATCACTACTGTTCAACATCCATAAAGGAACTCTTATGTTTGGTACTGCTACTCGTGAAAATGCAACTCGCGTTCTTCTACTTGGTTCTGGTGAGCTAGGTAAAGAAGTCGCTATTGAATGTCAGCGTCTTGGTTTAGAAGTCATTGCTTGTGACCGCTACGCAGATGCCCCAGCAATGCAAGTTGCGCACCGTAGCCACGTATTAGACATGCTTGATGGCGAAGCGCTTCAAGCCATCATTGAACTCGAAAAGCCCGACTATGTTGTACCTGAAATCGAAGCGATTGCGACTGACACACTAGTCGCGCTAGAAGCTCAAGGGCTAAATGTCGTCCCAACGGCAAACGCGACTAAATTAACCATGAACCGTGAGGGCATTCGTCGCCTTGCAGCAGAAGAGCTAGGATTAAACACCTCTCCATACCGCTTTGCTGATAGCTNTGAAGACTTCTCTGCAGCCATTGAGTTCGTAGGCTTGCCGTGTGTATGTAAACCCGTTATGAGTTCTTCAGGTAAAGGACAGAGTGTAATCAAAACGGAAGATGATATTCAGAAAGCATGGAACTACGCACAAGAAGGTGGCCGAACAGGTGCTGGTCGCGTTATTGTTGAAGGCTTTATCGACTTTGATTACGAAATTACCCTTCTAACCGTTCGCGCTGTCGATGGTGTTCACTTCTGCTCGCCTATCGGACACCGCCAAGAAGATGGTGATTACCGTGAATCATGGCAGCCGCAAGTAATGACCGACGATGCATTAAACGCTGCACAATACGCCGCAGGGCAAGTTGTTAATGCTTTAGGTGGTTACGGTATTTTCGGTGTAGAGCTATTCATTAAAGGCGATAAGGTTATCTTTAACGAAGTATCCCCTCGCCCACACGATACTGGCCTTGTTACTTTGTTGTCTCAAGACAGCTCTGAATTCGCTCTCCACGTTCGCGCGTTTACTGGTATGCCGATTCAGTCTATCACTCAATATGGCGCATGTGCTTCGGCTGTTGTATTAGGCCAAGGCACTTCAACGAATATTCGCTTTGAAGGTCTGAGTGAAGCTCTTAGTGCCCCACAAACGCAAGTGCGCTTATTTGGTAAGCCAGATATTGATGGACGCCGCCGTTTAGGTGTTGCACTAACTCGAAGAGCAACCATTGAAACAGCAATTGAAGACGCAATTGAAAGCGCAAGTAAAGTAAAAGTCATTTACTAACCCGCTTCTTACAACGAATACATATAAAAAAGGCAGCGTTCGCTGCCTTTTTATTGCTGTGTGCTATTGCTCAATCAAATACACTTCTTCCGCAAAGCGTGACAAGCCTTTCTTTGCAATCTTAGGGTGATCTTCATCTGCCACATCACGGTTTAGTAACGTCACTTTGTACCCTTCAAACAACGCCTGAATTTCTGATGACGGCACACTAAACGGAGGACCTGCCATTTCATCCTGGATATAGTCTAAGGTTACCAATAGAATTCTTCCGCCCGGCTTCAGCAGAGACTTCAACTTATCGGTGTAAGCAACACGCATATCACGAGGCAGTGCCACCAGCGACGCTCTGTCATACACTATATCTACAGGCTGAATTGGCGCACTAAAATAGTCGCCTGCGTAGATGCTCAGTTCATCAAATTGATAGAGTTCATGCTGCCCACTAATTTGAGTGACTAGTGGGGTATAAAAATGTTCTGCAAAAAACGAGCGTACCGCTATTTTACTCAGTTCAGCACCCTGCACATCTTCATGCTTAGACGCCAACCAAACTAGGTCTTCACTTTTGCCACATAACGGAACAAAGACTTTGCTCTCATAAGTTGGTTTCGTGTGTTTCCAATATTCAATCAACAAAGGGTTTACGTCTTCAAGGTGGAAACCAACTTGGTTAGCGGCCCATTTATTATTCCAAAATTCAGGATCGTTCATCTCTAATTCATCTTTGCCAGTCATAATGCAAGGGTACATGATAGTAAAAGCAGACAAAACTGTATTAGTAATAAACATATACAATTTGCCTGAAACCGCAGAGCACAATTTGTCTTACGGTTCACATTTTACAAAATATCGAAACGATAAGGTTGTTTCCTACTAAACGAAGCCACATGTCCTTTAGTAGAGCGTTTTACTCTAATTAAATTGTCCGGTTGCCACTTTTAAGTTTACCTTTTAGTAACCTCGCATAATGGGAGTCTGAATGAGTCTATTTCTTCGTACTACAGCATTAATGCTTCTAGTATTAAGCCGTGCGCCTGCATTTGCAGCCACTGTATCAACGAGTTCAACTGAGCAATCTCGCACCTCGGCTCAGAACCAAGTTTCATCAAAAGTGTTTAGACACAGCTTAAGTGGCCTATACGGTATTAAAGCTTTCGATTCTGAGCAAAAACAACCGTACAGCGACTTTGACGTGCTTTATAGCAAAGCACACCAAGCGCAAGCTGAGCTTGAAACTATCTGTAAAAGTACAGCCCTTCTTACTCAATCCAACGCTCTCTTTGCTGGTGTAAAATCAGAGCAAAGATCACAGGAAAAAATTAATTTAGAATTAGATGGCGATGTCACTCGAATTACCGACCTAGCGCGAGCGACCATCATAGCGAACGATGTAGAAAGCCTAGTTGAAGTTTATGAAGCGATCAGCCGTGAAGCGGACGTGGTCAAAGTAAAAAATAAGT
>NZ_JAKJSW010000014.1:0-2773 GCF_050337375.1 Vibrio makurazakiensis
CAGCTAAGGAATTTGAATTTATTACGAATAAGGAATACGACGAACGTTTGTCGTTGGTCTTGGCATTTCTAAATGAAATGGATTTAAGTTCAGTTCAAGTTCCGAACAAGGTATACAACACCCAAACAGGGAAGATGGTCAATTATGGAAATCAATATCAAGATATTGGTTGGTCTTCACTTGATGTGGGTCGTTTGTTGATTGTTTTGTCTATCGTGAAACGAAACTCTCCAGAATTCTCTGAGTATGTAGATAAAGCGGTTTTGCGTTGGAATTTTTGTGAGTTGGTCGGAAATGACGGCGAGTTGTATGGCGGTTCTGTTCAAAATGGGACTATTTCACGATACAAAGAAGGAAGACTTGGGGTAGAAGAGTATACGTCTTATGGCTACTTAGATTGGCAATTAGTCCCTGAAAAAGCGATGAGCTTAGAACCATACGAAGTTGTGACGATCAATGGCATAGATATATTATTTGATGGTCGTGACCCTAGAGTATTCAATGTTCTTCGCCCAGTGTACTCAACACCATATTTGCAAATGGGGATGGAATTTAATTGGGATTCTATCTCAGATGTAGAGTCCCACGATTCAAAGCATACGAATCAAACGTTATCGGCAATGGCCGATGCCATCTACAAAGTGCAAGAACAACGCTGGGAGCAAGAGCGCATTTATACAGCTAGGGGTGATCACCTTGTAACTGGTGCTCCTTACTATGTTTACGATGCAATCTATGGCCTTGGTACGCCGTGGATAACGCTTGCAGATGATGGAAGCTCTCATGACGAACTCGCTTTAGTGTCTACTCGCGTTGGCTTTCAAATGTGGGCGTTATGGAAGACGGATTATACTGACCGATTAATGACGCTGGTGAAAGAACTCTACGATCCACAGCGTGGTTGGTATGAAGGGAGATATGAAGTCTCTGGTGCATACGAAAAGAGTATTAGTCTAAAAACTAACTCAGGGGTGCTTGAAGCCTTATTGTATAAACAGAGAGGGAAATTGTATCAAGCGAATCCAGATATTGAGTATCGTGACGTTAAGTTTAATTCTCGCTTCGATCACCCTGGACGCTGTTTAGCGGAGACATTTCGATGATTAGGCTGATTAGTTTTTTGCTGGTTTTTGTATCAGTTTCTGCTTTAGCTCTTACTAAACCATCCGTCGATCTTCTGACTAAGCCCACTTTGCTGTTATCACAAGGCCGATTGTTGCAAGCGTCTGAAAATTTCCATTATCAAAGTAGCCTAGTGCTGTCTCAGGAAGCGAAATTTGGTACGGCTGCAATGTGGCAAACGGCGGGGTTGGCTGAAGGGTTAGCCGCCATGGCTGCTGAAAAAAATAATGATGCAATTGCGTATGAATATTGGTCCAACAGTGTGCGTTATTTTTTGATGGGGGGAAGCTCGTGGGAGAAAGTGCAAAGTGAAGTCTATCGAGAATTCAATCAAGCCAATAACCACCTTCAAGTAAGTATGCAGCAAGGTGGTGGGGGAGCAACATTGGATGATGTCTGGTTGCAAAAACTATCTATTGTCGAAGTTTGGGAAGATAAACTTGGGTATTTTAGTTATAAAGCACCGTCTCCTGGATTAGTGATAAATGCTAGGCAAAAACCAGTCGAAAACGCACCTTTAGAAAATACTCAGTATAAATCGCATAATCCACAGTCGAAGCTGGTGATTTCCCCGTCTTATTCAGCGACTCCAACCTTTGTGCCTAAGCCCGTCCCTTCAATAAATAATTCAGAATCAACATCAGTCGAGAATGCGGTTGATGCCATTATCCCTTCCAAGGTTGTGGTAAATGACGCAGAACTAAAAGCTAATAGTCTTGATTCAGACATCAATGCTGGAAAGTCAGTTAGTCAAAGTGGTGCGGATAATGTTACAGAGGTTCAGCCACTTAAATTTGAGCAGACAACACTCCAAGAAATGGAAACGAGTAGTAAGGTTATAACAGGGGAGGAAAGCTCTAGTGCTCCCCAAGATGTTTCTGAAGATGAAATTACGCAACCCAGTAAACATGTACATAGAGGAAATCTAGAGGCTGGAANTGCAAAAGGGGTGAGCGCAGTTCAAAGACGTTCGTTTGCTCCTAAACTAGCTGACTGAAGATAGTTTTTAAATTCTTATTATGCATAATATCAATATGCGTATACGCTTATAATAACTTAAATACAAAATGTATCATTCTTATGACTAAGTTGATTTGGGCACCCATTTGTGTGCTAGCGCTTTGCGCAAATTCTACCTCTGTATATGCGATGAAATCTTTTTCTGATCCACTAACTGAGCTTAATAATGAAAAATGGTGGCTGGCCGATGGTTGGAGTAACGGCTTTCCATTCCTTAGTAGTTGGGAAGCGAGTGCGGTTAGTTATGACCCTCAAGGTATGTCTATTACATTAAGTGGCCGACAGTCGGATGCAGCTTCAACTATTGAGTTTTTCTCTGGAGAGTTACGTAGCCACGAGTTTTACTCTTATGGGTGTTTTGAAGTAGAAATGAAACCAGTATCCGCTCCTGGCGTAATTAGCTCTTTCTTCTTATTCAGTGGGCCATATGACCGACCAAAAAACGGTAGCGGTAAACATAACGAAATCGATATCGAGTTTTTGGGTGTAAATACCAATATGGTTCAAATGAACTTTTGGACTGACGATGACGAATATAAAAATAGTCACGAAACGTTGGTTTTCCTCGATTTTGACGCATCGGAAGACTTTCACCATTATGCGATCTATTGGGGGAAAGATGGGATTGAGT
>NZ_JAKJSW010000015.1:0-12599 GCF_050337375.1 Vibrio makurazakiensis
TAACTTAGCTGTGATGAATAGTGACTGTCAGGACGTTAGTACTTCATTATGGCGTTAGCTCCGATAGAAATGATGGGCGATATTATAGCCAATTAGAGAAAGTGGATACAAGTAGCCGATCGTCATTTTGGCTACTTGATCTGATTTGATTACGAGCAGAGATAACCGCTACAGTTCTCGAATAACTTTACAAGGATTGCCAACCGCAACCACGTTAGCAGGTATGTTTTTAGTCACCACGCTGCCAGCGCCAATGACTGAGTTGTTTCCAATCGTCACACCCGCACACACCACAACGCTGCCGCCGATCCATACGTTATGTCCTATATTGATTGGATGACCAAACTCAATCCCCTCTTCCACTCGTGATTGAACATCTAGTGGATGACCAGCAGTGTAAATCTGAACATTCGGCCCAAACATCACATTATCGCCAATATCGACGATATTAACGTCTAAAACCACGCAGTTGAAGTTAGCGTAAAAGTTCTTACCTAGCTTTATATTAGTGCCGTAATCGCAACGAAAGGGCGGCTCTAGATAGGTGCCTTCTGGCGCATTTGGAATCAATTTAGCTATCGCGTTCTTCCACTCGGCGGTGTCAGGAATACTACTATTGAGGCTTTGCATTCTTTTACGACAAGTAATTCGAGCATCATATAACTCTTTATCCCATGCATCGTATGGCTCACCTGCGAGCATTTTTTCTTTTTCAGTTCTCATCACTATTTCGTTACTCATTTGGACAGTTATGACTCTGCTTATTCGACTATTCAAATACCAGATTGGCATAATCTAAAAGTGCCGCCGATAACCTGTATCAAGACCAAGTCAAAATCGACTTTTAATTATGGAAAATATTAACAACATCACCTTTGGTACTGGTAACTAATCCTCAGTGACGAATGCTGTACAAACAAGTAGAATCACGCCCAGCCTAAATTGGTTTTACACTTAAGAAAAAACCACTACTTTCATTATTAAGAAAAGTCGATATTTCTATGCATTCTTCAGTTCCTTGTTTTACTCCTTTTTCACGATCTACTGATGAATATTCGCTTCCCGAACGGTTCACTTTCCCATTTTATTATGAACCCCATCCATTATGTGAATTAGCTGCCGAGCAGCTTCAGAAACACCTAACCGAGCAAACGACTTGGCACCATGACTTCGGTATTGACGATTCAAATTCAGCAAAGGCTAGTCAACCTGCTGAACCATCTCTTTTAGCGTCAAAAGCAACCAAAGAACGTGGGAAAATGTTTGGTGTGTTAGTGGTTCAGAACCAACAAGGCGAACTTGGTTTTCTTTCAGCATTCTCTGGAAAAATTGCCGACCAAAACCTACTTCCTGGATTCGTACCGCCTGTTTACGACATGCTTTCAGAAGATAGTTTCTATCGAGGACAGCTCGCAGAGGTGACTGTCGTGAGCGATCAATATAAGGCTAAGCTTGCCAACCCCGATTTTGCTGCAGTCAAAGCAGAATTAGCTAAAAACCGTTTGCAAGCCGAACATGAAATTGAAGAGCAACGACAATCTATTATTGAAGGAAGAAAGTCTCGTAAAGCACAGCGTGCCCATGCTGAAGTTCATTTTAACGCAGCTGACCTTGACCAACTGATCATTGATCTGGGTAAAGAAAGTGTTGCTGAAAAAAACAAACTTAAGTATTTAAAGCAACAGTGGGAGGAGGCGCTTGCCGAAATCCAAAGCCGACTAAGTGTATTTGAGCAAGAGATTGAAATGCTAAAAGAAGAGCGAGCGAATTTGTCTCACCTTTTACAGCATAAGCTCTTTGAACATTATGCGTTTTTGAATAGTCACGGAAAGACAAAAGATCTAAACGAAATATTCAAAGACACACCAAACCATATTCCACCGGCAGGTTCTGGGGAATGCGCTGCACCGAAACTTCTGCAATACGCTTTTCTCAATGACTTAAAGCCCATCGCACTCGCCGAATTTTGGTGGGGGCTCTCGCCTAAGTCGGAAGTTCGAAAGCATAAAAAGTTCTACGCGTCGTGCCAAAGTAAGTGCGAGCCGATTTTGGGGCATATGCTGCAAGGCATTGAAATGGACCCAAATCCCCTACTGGATAACCCAGCAGAAGGGAAAGAACTCGACATTCTTTATCAAGATGATCACATTGTTGTCGTAAACAAACCTGCTGAATTTTTGTCTGTACCAGGCCGTACAATAAAGGACTCGGCAGCTTACCGCATTGAGCAGTTGTTCACTGATGTTGAAGGGCCGTTTGTTATCCATAGACTGGATATGTCTACCTCTGGCATATTAATTTTTGCCCTAACAAAGCGAGCGAATAAGAGTCTACAAAAGCAGTTTATGGCGAGAGAAGTGAAGAAACGCTATGTTGCGCTCGTTGAAGGTGTGCTCAAAGAAAATGAAGGTTATATCACGTTACCACTTCGCGGAGACATTAATGATCGCCCGCGCCAGATGGTCTGCCATGAACACGGCAAGCCTGCTGAAACTAAGTGGGAAGTGATTGAGCGTAACGATTCAACAACCAAAATTTATTTATACCCAAAAACAGGGCGTACTCATCAATTAAGAGTACATTGCTCACACACCGATGGCTTACACATGCCAATCCGTGGTGACGATTTATACGGGTTAAAAGCCGACCGCCTGCACCTCCATGCTGAAAAGCTCGAGGTTGAACACCCTGTAACAAAAGAATGGATGGTCTTCCAAGCTAAAACAGACTTCTAATTCAATTAATAATACTAACGCAATAAAGAGCGCCTGCTCGATATTAAATGACACAGCTCAACAAGCCACGTTTACACATTAAGGCGTGGCTTTACTGCACTCTGATATTCACCTTATTACTTTCACCCTAACTTCACGCTTTCAACCAAGATCAATCCGCTAACCCTTTAGAGTAAAAGCCGAACTCTATTGTGGTAGATCAAAGACTCCGCCGGCACTAGGAATTACGCTCCCACGCTTCTGCTTATCGTGTGTTATCACAAACATTTTCAATAGGTCTTCTCTATGTCTGAGTCAGAAAAAATCAGCGCCCGTAAACCTAGCCTAGCATTGGCTATGTCGAACCTTATAGCTGAGGTCAAACAACAATTCCCTTTAGAAGATCCTGAAACTTTTGTTTGTGGGCCGAAGGGCGATTGCGTTGGCTGCCCTAAGAAATTGATTGAACTGGTAGACAGTGAATTAATGTATTGGGAACACAGCATTTCTCGCGGGATAGCGCCCAACTTTGAAGAGATAAGAAGGTTTGGCAAACTGTGTACGAATGTCAGACGCGGGCTAAAAAGAAATGGCTTAGTTGACTAAACTCGGCGTAAACATCTAGTTATTTGCCGAATGACTTCATTTCACTATCCGTTAAGTATCGCCATTGCCCAACAGGTATATCTAAAGTCACCTCACCAATCGCTTCCCGATGAAGCGAAACAACGCGATTACCTACTGCAGCAAACATACGTTTAACTTGGTGAAATTTGCCCTCAGTGATGGTTAACAGCACTTCTTTTGAGTCAATAACCTCTAAGATCGCAGGGCGTGTTAACTTCTTCTCGCCTTGCAACTGAATGCCATTTTTAAACTTTTCAGCAACATCATCAGAAATATTGCGAGACAAACCAACGCGGTATACCTTTCGGCATTCCTTTGTAGGAGTCGTAATATTAAATGACCAACGTCCATCGTCGGTAACTAAAACCATACCCGTTGTATCTGCATCTAAACGGCCGGCAATGTGAAGTTCAGAGACATTGTCCACCTCTATATACTTAAATAACGATGGGTAGACCTCATCAATATTTGAGCAAATCGTACCCGCTGGTTTGTGCATTAGAATATAGCGAAAGTCACGTGCTTTTAACTTCACGTCATTTAGAAGTACTGTATTATTTTCATGAACTTGCGTGGCTTCATTCGTAATAATATCGTCGTTGACACTCACACCACCAGAATGGATGACTTTTATCGCTTCCGCTTTGGTTAACTCGGTACTTTTACAAACAAATTTATCTAAACGCATTGTGACTAATTCTTAGGGTGAGGAACACGCGCCATTATCCTTCCCCACTTAAAATTATCAACAAGTCACTACAAAATAAACGATTCAGTGAGCCTAGGCGTAAAGCTACTGAATCGCAGTTTATCGTTGAAGAAGCGCAAGCTTATGTTTAGCTCATCGTCATATTTGCAGCGATAACTAACAGCAAGGCTGCGAAAATCTTTTTAATCGTTGGAACAGGTAAGTAATGTGTCGCTTTTGCCCCTAAAGGCGCGGTAAACCAAGAGGTACACACTATCCCCAGTAAAGCGGGGAGATATACAAACCCAGCAAATCCATCTGCTACAGAAAAGTGGCTACTGCCTGAGCTGATATAACCTACCGAACCAAATAATGCGATAACAATACCGCAAGCAGAAGCACAGCCTATAGCCTTTTTCATATCGACAGAAAAGAACGTCAACAATGGCACTAAAAGCGCGCCGCCACCTATGCCTATCATAGCGGACAACCCGCCAGTAATCGTCGTAAGGACTGTTAACAATCCTTTATTTGGTAACTGTCGTTCTTTCGGAGAATCGTTTTTACTGCTTAAGAACATCTTAATGGCTATAAGAACCACACTCACGGCAAACACGATACGAACGACTTTCTCTGGTAATAATGCAGCCATGAAACCACTGATGAGTGCACCAATAGCCACTCCCATCATAATCCAAGGGGCAAGTTCCCAAGGAACGTTACCATTTTTATGGTGAGCAATAGCTGAAGACGTTGATGTAAATAATATTGAAGCCAATGAGGTTGCAATTGCAGCAACAACCACCTGTTCAGACGGTAAAACCTCAAAGTGAAGTAAAATACTGCTCAGTACCGGAACAATAATTAGCCCCCCTCCAATACCTAACAATCCCGCCAAAAAACCAACGCCGCTACCTAATAGCGCGCAGTATATAATTAACAACAGCAACTCACTCATTCACTTATCTCTTAATATAATTAGTCGGTTATTACACAATATAAATGTGGTTATATTGCCATCAAGCTAATTAATATAACTGACACTCACTAAAATATTCAAACATAATAGATCATGAATATTTCTCATGTTCAATGTGAAGCAATAACATTATTAATCGTGTTCCGTTCCAAGTATAAAAATACTAAGCGATTAACTTCAGACGATATTACCGTCGATTCTTAATCTGGTCAGCGTCAAAAATAACAAGACATTTAAGACTAGCGCCCGAAAGAATCGGAAAAAATTTGGATACGGATTACCACTATGAATAAAGAATTTAATTTTACGATTAAGAGCATTAGTCTCGATGAAAATTACCAACCAGCAGACAGCACTCGTATCACAACTAACTTTGCTAACTTAGCTAGAGGCAACAGCCGCCAAGCTAACTTGCGTAATGCCCTACAGATGATTGACAACAGTTTCAATGCGTTAGCACATTGGGATAATCCAAAGGGTGATCGTTACTCTGTTGAGCTTGAAATCATTTCTGTTGATATGGATATCGAGAACGGTGGTCAAGCGTTCCCTTCTATCGAAGTACTGAAAACAAACATTATTGACCATAAAACAAACGAACGTATTGAAGGAATTATAGGTAATAATTTTTCTTCTTATGTTCGAGATTATGACTTTAGTGTATTACTACTAGATCATAATAAAGGCCAAGATAAATTTAGTATTCCAGAAGATTTTGGTGATTTACATGGAAAGCTTTTTAAATATTTCGTGAATTCTCAAGCTTACAAAGAGAATTTTAATAAACCGCCTGTTATATGCCTAAGCGTATCCGATAATAAAACTTACCACCGAACTGAAAATCAGCACCCAGTATTAGGTTTTGAGTATCAGCCAAATGAGTCCTCTCTGACTGAACAATATTTCAAAAAAATGGGCCTACAAGTTCGTTATTTCATGCCACCAAATAGTGTTGCACCTTTGGCATTCTATTTCTTTGGTGATTTACTGAATGATTACTCCAATCTAGAGCTTATCAGTACCATCAGCACCATGGGTACGTTCCAGAAAATCTACCGACCTGAAATCTATAATGCCAACGCTGTTGCTGGGAAATGCTATCAGCCAAATTTGAAGAACTTAGATCACTCACTCACTCAAATAGTGTATGACCGAGAAGAACGTAGCCAGTTGGCTATTGAGCAAGGAAAGTTCGCTGAAGAACACTTCATCAAACCATACCAAACAGTTCTTGAGCATTGGTCTGCTAATTACGCCTTATAACTTACCAAATATACAGCGGCACTTATTATGAAAACACTATTACCGACTTCAACTGCTGGCAGCTTACCTAAGCCTTCTTGGTTAGCACAGCCAGAGACACTTTGGTCACCTTGGAAATTGCAAGGCGACGAGTTAACAGATGGAAAACACGATGCTTTACGTGTGTCACTACATGAGCAACAACAAGCCAATATTGATATTGTCAGTGATGGTGAACAAACTCGCCAACATTTCGTAACAACGTTTATCGAGCACCTCAACGGCGTTGATTTTGAGAAACGTAAAACCGTTAAAATTCGCGATCGCTATGATGCTAGCGTACCTACGGTTGTTGGCCCGGTTTCTCGCCAGAAACCTGTGTTTGTTGAAGATGCCAAGTTTCTACGTCAACAAACTAAACAGCCGATCAAATGGGCTTTGCCAGGTCCTATGACGATGATAGACACACTTTATGATGACCATTATAAAAGCCGTGAAAAACTAGCATGGGAGTTTGCTAAGATCCTCAACCAGGAAGCCAAAGAATTAGAGGCTGCTGGCGTAGATATTATTCAATTTGATGAACCTGCATTTAACGTATTTTTTGATGAGGTTAACGATTGGGGTATTGCATGTTTAGAACGAGCAATTGAAGGGCTTAAATGTGAAACGGCCGTTCATATCTGTTATGGCTATGGCATCAAAGCGAATACCGATTGGAAAAAGACGCTGGGTTCAGAGTGGAGACAGTATGAGGAAGCTTTCCCAAAACTGCAGAAGTCTAATATCGATATTATTTCATTAGAATGCCACAACTCTCATGTACCAATGGATTTACTTGAGCTCATCCGAGGCAAGAAAGTAATGGTTGGGGCTATTGATGTAGCCAGCGATACCATTGAAACACCAGAAGAAGTTGCCAACACTCTAAGAAGAGCACTTGAATTTGTCGATGCCGAGAACCTCTACCCTTGTACTAACTGTGGTATGGCACCTTTAGCTCGTCCTGTCGCATCAGCTAAATTAAACGCTTTAAGTGCAGGCGCAGAAATCGTTCGAAAGGAACTCGCTGCCCAGAACTAAGTAACATACCTAGTTCTAAATAACATAGTGGTATGTAGTTTAGTTCGATAGATAGTAAAGAAAGATAGAAAGTGTGTGGTATCAAAACGGCTTCTCAACAATAAGAGACCAATGGTATTACACGCTTTTCTGGTTAGTTAGCTATTGCCGTAAAGTCCTCATTACTCCCAACAGCCCCACGGAAATGAACACTGCTTTGAAGTAAGCAGTATGTCTTATAGTACTTTTCCCACAGACTCCAGCCACTGTGGAACATTATTGCAATACCAATTTATGTACTTCAAAGCTTCCGAGTTATTCCTAACAACCAGTATGTTGACCACTTCTATAATTATCCAACATTTGGCAATGATGAGATGTTTTATTAGCTCATGCTCCGTTAACAGTGAGTTATAGCGGGCATATTTTCGAACGACTATTTCATAATCAGAAACCGAACCAAGCCCTTTAACCAAAGGAGCTAAGTCAATTGCAGGGCTACCATAACCAAAGCGCTCCCAATCAAATAAAACAAGCTCGCCGTTAACCCTCGAGCCCCAATTCCCATCGTTGGTATCCCCCGAAATTAAGCCCGGGAATTCAAATAAACGGTCAGATAACGACTGAAGATATTTTATTGCGCTTTGAGCACTTTCAGAGAGCTGCAATATTGATAGAGCTGACTCAGTAGCTGCACCTGTCCACTCATGCTTTTTAACCGTAAAGGATGGTACGTATCGGGAACTATGGATTAATGACAATTGCTCAAACGTTTGTGGATTGGATTGTAACTCCACTAGCGAAATACGATTGGGAATGTACTCTATGTTTAGACTGTTACCCTCTGCCCTTAATAATGCCGGAGTATTCACACCCGCTAATTTGGAGGCCGCTAACTGGTAGAAGTTAACTTCAACATCAGATGCTCCTTGCTTCAGAATACATTTGAGACCATCAAGTAATTCAACGGAGACTCTAGCCTCGCCCATTTTTGATAAATCTTGTGTAGTCATAACTATCCTTTGCTATAGCATCCGATTGAGTCGTGAGCCTTACCACCAGACCAGAACTTTTCCATAAATTCCTGAGTCAGCAAACGAGTTATTCCAGGTGTTGTAAATCACCTTAGATACTTCATCACTTTCGGAGTCAAAGAAATTGAAGGACTAAACAACCGATTAATGCTGGCAGGCCTGCAATAAAGAAAACCAGCCCTGTTTGGTAGTTCATTCTATATTGCTGTTGTTGGTCTTTTTCAAAATCATGCCCCTCTACCATTCTGTAGACTTTGTCTGTTCGAGGGTCATCAAGTCTAGTCGTCTTACTGTGGATACCACCTTCCCACATAAGTTTAGCCAAAACCCATATAACGATAACAATAAAGAACAAAAAGTCGATTAACCTAGTGGTCGCGAAGAAGGGAACAAACTGGGATAGTGCTATTACAGCCAATGCCGCAACAAGATTAATTAACACTACTTTCTTGAATAGATCGAGCAAAATAACCCCTTAGAGCATCGCAATAAGTTAAGACATGAGGAGTCCACCTCCCAAATATCAATAAACACCTATATCACTATACTCACGCCCTTTAATCATGCCAAGCATTAAGAATCAGATCTGTGTCGTTACTAACATGCTTTGTTTAGTTAACCGCAGCGCTAATTACCACCTAAAAAGTAACATTCAAACCATTTCATTAAACTTATGTTTCATTTTTAACAGGTGCGTAACCACAGCAAACCCACTAATGTTAGTAGCACGTCAACTACACCTAAGCGAACACTATGAAAGTACTCATCCAATACACTCAAGCGGGTAAATATAGAGACCAAGCGTGGGAGTCACTAACAATTAAAGCGAAAGGCGAAACTCAAGCCGTAACGCCATCTTACGCAGCCCAACTCATTGAACAAAGCAAAGCCAGCCTCGTGATATCTGAAGACGAGCAAATCATAATCCACTCTTAAACGATACTAATGAGCTCGGCTTTTTGAGCTCATTCTATTGCCCCTAAACACATCACACGCCCTAAGTGACTAACAACCCTAAACCAAACTCAATTGACCATCTGTAAATCGAATCCAAATCGCCAAATGCTTAGTCGTCGCTTATAAGATCCCTGTTATGCACTTTTGGGTGCAAACATGATGATTGCCATACCAAACAGAGCAATCGAACCACCAACAAGATCCCACATAGTTGGCTTTTCACCATCTACGAGCCAAAGCCATATTAATGCGACAGAAATATATACACCTCCATACGCAGCATAAACTCGACCTGTTGCTGTTGGGTGAAGTGTGAGAAGCCAAGCAAACGCAGCAAGGCAGAGCGCTGCTGGGATTAAAAGCAAAATACTCTTATCTTGCCTAAGCNAAAGGTAAGGCAAATAGCAACCGACAATTTCGGCTACGGCCGTTAGTACGAAAAGACCTACTGTTTTAAATTCAAGCATTGAAAACCTTTAAACTGATGAAATGTATAGCGACCTTACTTAAGCCAGCGCACCTTAACACAAAACTTAACTTGAGCTGAAAGTGCTAGGCATTGGGAATCTGCCTTTAGTGTTTTGTTGCAGCCTAACCTTAAACCGTAGCCAAGAATTAACTATGGTTCCATAATCTCATATTAGCTATTGGGTGACGTGTATTCTGTAGTTGTCGCGACCACTTCAAAACCACGCTTTGATACGATGGGCTTACTCATATCTTAGGCGTCAATGATAAGCTCCCAATTCGGTAAAATGACTATCAATCGTATGTAGTGCCAATTGAGTTTAACTAAATATATCGAGACTTGTGTCTACCGATGTAGCAACACTCCAAACTAAATCTTTGTATGCCGACAACTTATTTCGTCCCATATAGACCCCACGTTTTCTTTCTATTACATTGCTTCCTTTGAATTGATAGCCATTCTTAGCCAGAAAAAGTCTATATTCGACGGTCAAGATTTTCTATATAGCCAGCTAGATAACACTTTTTCTAAGTAAATTTGAGTCAAAAAGTATAAGCTCATACACTGAACAAAATTAGAAACTAAGTGGCTGATATGAAGACAAAAAACAAACATATAGTGCTAATTCACGGCCTTTATATGCCAGCACTTATCATGCAGTATCTCGATAAGCACTTTAAAAAAAGAGGCTATCAGACCCATAAGTTTGGCTACAACTCTCTACAGTTTCCTTCTGCTGCTAAAAAGCTCAATCGTTTTGTTAGCACTCGCTTTAAAGAGACAGATCATGTCTACTTTTTTGGCCACTCAATGGGTGGGTTATTGATCCGCCACTATTTCCAAACCTACCATCCGGTATTTTCAGATACTTGTATCATCACTGCTGGCACTCCACATAACGGTGCAACAATAGCTAAGTTCCTTTCGAAAAATAGACTTGGTTTTCTTTTAGGTCGTAGTGAGAAAATCTTAAATGATGGGCTTGGTGAGCACGAAATTAATGTCCCTATCGGGGTCATTACTGGTAGTTTTGATGCGGGTGTCAGTAGAATCGTATTAGGAAGAAGTGCTGGTGATGGAACTGTAACAAGTGAAGACGCAGACCTTATTGGCGCTACCGCAACCTGTTCATTAAACCTTAGCCATACTGCTCTTGTTTATTCAAAAGAAGTCGTTTCTCGTTCTATTGATTTTATCGAACACAAAAAGTTTTATGACTAGCCCTTCCCCACTCATCTATTAGCTTTAGACGATATGCCAAATCAAGCTCGCTAATGGCTTAACGAGCTTGGTTTAATTATAAGTATTTTTCTATTGGAATGAGTTGTAAGAAGCGAGATTGAAACCTTTCCCAATTTCCAGTCTCAGGTTCTGAGTCCCAACTTTTTCCTTCAGAATGCCAATAGACATCGCCTTCTTTTAGATCCAAGTACCAACTATTATCTTCGTTCATAGCGTTCTCTATATCTAAAGCAAGACTTTGAGCGACACTTTCATCTTCGATTACCAAAATGGATTCTGTATTAAGGTAAGTCGAACGTAGGTTAAAGTTAAAAGAGCCAACGCTCGCTATTTTTCGATCAAAAACCGCCGATTTAGCATGAAGTCCATAGGCTAACGTTGGTGCACATTTAGATTCATCTCGGGTAGACTCTTCACACAGGCTCGTTTCAGGCTTCAATTCGAACAGCTGAATTCCATTTTCAAGCATATCTTTACGACGCCCAGCGTAACCAGAATGATTCGTTGTAAGATCGTTAGAAGCCATAGAATTTGTCAATGCTTTTATATCAACATCACGGCTTGCTAATTCATCCCACTCCTCTAATTGAGGGTCATCAAATATAAGGTAGGCAGACTCCAATAACACCTCATGTTCAGACTGCTGAGCCAATTTAGATAACAGTTGGGCCGTTTCTTTTGGCTCACTGGTGTTCGTTTCATCAAGAGGAACGGGGCTATCGTAAGTAAAACTTGCCTTTACCCATTTCATATTTTTAGCTAGCTCATGCATATAGCGATTTGCTTCAGGTTTACTTTGAGGTAAATCTGGGTAGTTTCTATAACTAGGTATCATAATTGAGTTCGCCTCAGGCACACCTAAAGCCGCATCACCGCCTAGCAGTTCAACAGGGTATGACCATTGGCTGTCCCAATAGTCTACAAAACTAGCTTGGATATCATTGACTACAGGCCCCGTAACTAAAACGTCTCGGTCACGAAAATTAATCTCATCAGATAGATCAAAATATTCATCACCTATATTGCGTCCGCCAACAACTGACCAGGCACCATCAACGGTGAACGATTTGTTGTGCATACGACGGTTCAGGCGTGAGAAGTCACCTAAGACACTTAGCCACTTTGCTACGCCACTTCGATTAGGCGTTGGATTAAATACTCGAATATCGATTTTAGGATGCGAGTCGAGATAAACCAGTAAATCTTCTCGCTCGTTAAGGTTGATATCATCAAGCATCACTCTCACTTCAACGCCACGATCTGCAGCTGAAATAAGTCGGCTAGCTAAATACTGACCCGAAATATCTGAATTCCAAATGTAATACTGAATATCAATACTGTGCTCAGCACTTTCAACGAGAGCTAGCCTTTGAGCAAGAGCTTCCCAGCCAGTATTCTGAAAAAGAACGCCGCTAGTGTCTGCTACGGATTGTTCAGTCGARTATACATCACGTAATTCTGATAATGAGCTACTTGAATGAGGTGTGGACTTCTCGGGGGAATGCTTAACTTCGTTTGGAAGGGTGCCGCAGCCCCCCAAAATAATACCAATTAATAGGGTAATGCTTATTCTTTTAATCACAGG
>NZ_JAKJSW010000016.1:0-8476 GCF_050337375.1 Vibrio makurazakiensis
GATTTACAGATTTACAGACATCACTCTGAATGATGGTGCGGTCGGAGAGACTTGAACTCTCACACCTTGCGGCGCCAGAACCTAAATCTGGTGCGTCTACCAATTCCGCCACGACCGCAGCAAACTTTTTAGATATATCGAAGATTGGCAAATCAATATARCGTTGTCTTGTTTCTTTCTAAAAGAAAGAATGGTGGCTACTGCGGGATTCGAACCTGCGACCCCATCATTATGAGTGATGTGCTCTAACCAACTGAGCTAAGTAGCCATCTGAGAGCGAGACAATATAATATAATCTAGTTCTCAATGCCATTATCTTTTTCAAGATAATTACACTTTTAATTGTGGCTGGGCTACCTGGATTCGAACCAGGGAATGCTGGCATCAAAAGCCAGTGCCTTACCGCTTGGCGATAGCCCAACAATGATATCAATTAAGACATCTAAATATGGTGCGGACGGAGAGACTTGAACTCTCACACCTTGCGGCGCCAGAACCTAAATCTGGTGCGTCTACCAATTCCGCCACGTCCGCGTTATTTCCTAAAAACTCTTTTATATTAGTAAGAAAGAGAGTGCTTAGGAAATGGTGGCTACTGCGGGATTCGAACCTGCGACCCCATCATTATGAGTGATGTGCTCTAACCAACTGAGCTAAGTAGCCATTTCCAAATTTTCGTTCCGTGTTAAGCGTTGCCGCTTCGTTGGGAACGGGGCGCATTATGCGTAGTTGAGTGAAACCCGTCAACTTTTTTTTTGAATAAATCACGAATAAACGCCTGTTCGATTTCTTTTTAGACAAAGAGGCGTATTTCCCATCAAAAACCAGAGCGAAAATGGGATATATAGGCAGACTTTAATTCGCACTTACTAGGAACATAAACCTACGAATACAAAAAAGGCCAGTAAACTTACTGGCCTTAAAATCTAATACGACTATCAGCCGTTATACGTTGAAGCGGAAGTGAACAACATCGCCATCTTTTACGATGTAGTCTTTGCCTTCAAGACGCCATTTACCCGCATCTTTAGCGCCGTTTTCACCGCTAAATTCGATGAAGTGGTCGTAACCAACAACTTCAGCTCGGATGAAGCCTTTTTCGAAGTCAGTGTGGATCTTACCTGCTGCTTGTGGTGCTGTCGCACCTACAGGGATAGTCCAAGCGCGAACTTCTTTAACGCCAGCTGTGAAGTAAGTTTGAAGAGTCAGTAGTTCGTAACCAGAGCGGATCACTCGATTAAGGCCTGGTTCTTCGATACCCATGTCAGCTAGGAATTCTTCACGATCTTCATCATCAAGTTCAGATAACTCAGATTCGATAGCTGCACACACAGCAACAACAACGTTGTTTTCGTTTTCCGCGTATTCACGAACAGCGTCTAGGTAAGGGTTGTTTTCAAAACCATCTTCAGCAACGTTTGCAATGTACATTGTTGGCTTAAGTGTTAGGAAGTTAAGGTAGCCAATTGCTGCCGCTTCTTCTTTGCCTAGCTCAACAGTACGCGCCATGCCGCCTTCAGTAAGAACTGGAAGCAACTTTTCTAGTACTGTGATTTCAAATTTAGCGTCTTTATCGCCACCTTTAGCTTTCTTGGCGTTACGTTGAATTGCACGCTCACAGCTGTCTAAATCAGCTAGTGCAAGTTCAAGGTTGATCACTTCGATATCTTCGATTGGAGATACTTTGCCAGAAACGTGAACGATGTTTTCGTTTTCAAAGCAGCGTACAACGTGACCGATAGCGTCAGTTTCACGGATGTTTGCAAGGAACTTGTTACCAAGACCTTCGCCTTTAGATGCACCAGCAACTAGGCCTGCGATATCCACGAATTCCATTGTCGTTGGAAGGATCTTCTGAGGGTTAACAATTTTTGCTAACGCATCTAGGCGAAGATCTGGAACTGGAACGATACCTGTGTTTGGTTCGATTGTACAAAATGGAAAGTTTGCTGCTTCGATGCCTGCTTTAGTCAGTGCGTTAAACAGAGTTGACTTACCAACATTTGGAAGACCAACGATGCCACATTTAAAACCCATGATATAAACCTTATTCTGCTTTGAACGTATGTAAGCGATTTTGTGCTTTTGGTAGGCCATCTTTTAATAAGATGTCTAGGCTGCGAACCGATTCGTCAACGACGGCTTCGATACACTCCTGCTCTTTAGCTGGAGCTTTACCTAATACATAACCTGCAACTTTATCTTTATGCCCCGGATGGCCAATGCCTAATCTGAGGCGATAGAATTCTTTATTGTTACCCTGCTTACTGATGATGTCTTTAAGGCCATTGTGACCACCGTGACCACCGCCTTTTTTAAACTTGCCAATACCTGGAGGTAGGTCAAGCTCATCGTGAGCGACCATGATCTCTTCAGGTTTGATTTGGTAGAACTTCGCTAATGCAGCGACTGCTTTACCTGACAAATTCATGAATGTTGTTGGGATCNGTAAACGAAGATCTTCACCGTGAACCATAATACGGCCAGTTAAACCAAAGAACTTTGCCTCATTCTTTAAGGTTACATTGTGCACGCGTGCTAATTCTTCAACGACCCAAGCACCCGCGTTATGGCGAGTTTTGGCGTATTCTGGACCTGGATTTGCCAGTCCAACGAGAAGTTTTATTTGTTGGCTCAAGGTAAGGATCTCTCTTGGGATTTCAAAAAGCGCCGTATGATATCACAGTTTATGAAAAAGGTGCGAGCTAGCTGTTAGCTACGCGATTATTCATGAATATGACGAGTACGAGCTTAATAGTGGTGATATATAAAAAAAGCACTTCATTAAATGAAGTGCTTAATATCTTTTCTCTGACTTGTTCTAAATAAAGCTACAAAGCTTTGATTAGTTGAACATTGCCGAGATTGATTCTTCGTTGCTGATACGGCGAATCGCTTCTGCAAGCATACGAGAAAGGCTTAGCTCAGTAACTTTACCTGTCGCTGCCATTTCTGGAGAAAGCTTGATTGAGTCAGTTACGATAACTTGGTCTAGAACTGAGTTGCCGATGTTGTCTGCAGCAGTACCAGAGAAAACAGCGTGAGTTGCGTAAGCGAATACACGCTTAGCACCGCGCTCTTTTAGAGCTTCAGCTGCTTTACATAGTGTGCCACCAGTATCGATCATGTCATCAACGATAACACAGTCGCGACCTTCAACGTCACCGATAAGGTTCATAACTTCAGAAACGTTAGCACGTGGACGGCGCTTATCAACGATAGCGATATCAACATCRCCTAGCGCTTTAGCTGTTGCACGAGCACGTACAACGCCACCTAGGTCTGGAGAAACCACAACTGGGTTTTCTAGGCCGCGGTTCTGCATATCTTCTAGAAGTACTGGTGTACCGAAGATGTTATCAACAGGTACATCGAAGAAGCCTTGGATTTGCTCTGCGTGTAGGTCGATAGTCAAAACGCGGTCAACACCAACGTTAGAAAGGAAATCTGCAACAACTTTTGCAGTAATAGGCACACGAGCAGAACGTACACGACGATCTTGACGGGCATAACCGAAGTAAGGGATTACAGCAGTAATACGGCCAGCTGAAGCACGGCGCATTGCGTCAATCATTACCACCAATTCCATTAGGTTGTCATTGGTTGGTGCACAAGTTGATTGAATCAGGAATACATCGCTACCACGAACGTTTTCATTGATTTGAACAGCGACTTCGCCATCAGAAAAACGGTCTACAGTAGCATCTCCAAGAGAGATGTATAGACGATCAGCAATACGTTGGGCTAGTTCAGGTGTTGCGTTACCAGCAAATAGCTTCATATCAGGCACGGTGGAAACCTCGGGTTGCGTCCAGTTTTAAATAGATTGTGGGTGGGCTGATTGGTATTCAGCCAAAGTTTCTTTTAAAGGAGATGTGTTTCGTCCTTTCGCTATAAATGCGGAAACTGTGTCAGGTAGTTGTTCTCGTACCAATTCTGCTTCTTTTTTGCTGCTAAATTCAGCAAAAACGCATGAACCAGTACCAGTCAATCTCGACGGCGCGTATTGTAGCAGCCATGAAAGTTGCTTATCAACCTCTGGGTACAGCATTCGCACAATTTTTTCGCAATCGTTTACGTATTCTTGCTCTAGAAGCGTTGATAGCGCTCGCTTTGGCGTATTTCGAGTTAATTCTGGATGTGTGAATATGTCCACAGTTGCTATGCTCACTTGTGGCTTAACAACGAGATACCATTTTTCATCCGGATTAGCGGGTTGCAGCTGTTCTCCAACCCCTTCAGCAAAGGCGGCGTGGCCATGAACAAACACAGGCACGTCTGCACCAAGCTTCAAACCTATCTTGGCCAATTGGTCATCTGAAAGATTAAGTTGCCATAGGTAATTTAGAGCGACCAGTACGGTAGCGGCATTTGATGAGCCTCCACCGATGCCACCTCCCATTGGTAACACTTTCTTAAGTTCAATATCTGCTCCAAAAGACGTCGACGTATATTGCTGTAGAGCAGTTGCCGCCTTCCAGATGAGGTTATCTTCTGTAGCGACCCCAGGAATTTCGGGGGTTATCGTAATTGAGTCGCTTTTTTTATTTGCAGTGACAGTGAGTTCATCGCCGAAATCAACAAACTGAAATAAAGTTTGTAGTTCATGGTAGCCGTTATCTCTGCGGCCGGTAATGTACAAAAATAGGTTTAGTTTGGCAGGGGAAGGCCAATGGGTTGTTGCTGAAATCATTTAGTCACTGTCCACTTAGAAATAACAATATTGATTCGAGTTTGATCTTGTTGAAATGTCAATTTAGATGGCATTGGTAGCGTCATTACATGAGATTCTTCATCGTTGGCTTGAGAAGGCATAATGACTGACGTATCTCGGTACGCCGTGTAATCCAATTGCCAAAGCTGGTTTTCAACGACTTTATTTAACGAGGCGAGCGTATTTGTGTCGTTGAGTTGATATCCATCGGCTTGCTCTGGGTTGCCCAATAACCATTGTGGCATGTGCTGAATGGGAATACTTAAACCTGTTAGCTGCCTGACAAGAGTTGACGCGTCTCGATGAGTAAATACTTGATCATCATAGGTTACGACTTTTGCACCTTGGGCGTTCACTGTTAGGTTTAGAGCTGTTTGCCCAAGAAATGTAGTGAGGCGGAGCTGACTTTGTTGAGGAGAGTGCTTCCAAGTGAAGTTTAGGCTTTGGCGCTGCTCTGGAGAAATGTAAGCTAGCTTACCTTGAGCTTGATATTCTGTAATGGATTCGAGTTGCAGTTGATGGGTTTGCCACTCAACACTCGTCGGTTGTTCGGGAATGGTTGAACAACCCGCCATTAGGGTTGCAACAAACATTAGATGAATGATCTTACGAAATCTGTTCATTACTGTTCACAACTTGCTCTAAATAATGGAAAAATCGAAGCAACTATAGCATTGAACTCACGAACTCAGGAAAACAAATCCTGCTTTCCCTTTAAATAGAGCGAGGCATCAAGTAAAATTCGGCTCTTATTTCTAATTCCTGATCGAGAACTTCTGATACATGTCTTTGCTTGCCGTAGGTATCAATCACAATACAGCGTCGGTTGAATTGCGAGAAAAAGTCGCTTTTGGTCCAGATAAACTATCTGATGCTCTGAAGCAACTTAGCGCGAATATGCACGTTAATGGAAGTGTGATCCTTTCAACCTGCAACCGAACTGAGATTTATTGCGATGTAAAAGCGGCTGCTAAAAGCAAAATCATCGATTGGTTATCAGTATTTCACCAAGTCAGCCCTGAAGAGCTGAAGCCAAGTTTGTATATCCATGAAGAACAAGCAGCCATTAAACATTTAATGCGTGTGTCTTGTGGTTTGGATTCATTGGTTTTGGGTGAACCGCAAATCTTAGGTCAGGTTAAGCAAGCTTATTCTGACTCTCGTGATCAAAAATCTGTCGATGCCTCGATGGAAAAGTTATTTCAAAAAACTTTTTCAGTTGCGAAGCGTGTTCGAACGGAAACTGAGATTGGCGGCAGTGCTGTTTCTGTAGCTTATGCTGCATGTACTTTGGCTAAACATATTTTTGAGTCTATTGAAGATTCAACGGTGTTATTGGTCGGTGCAGGTGAAACCATCGAATTGGTTGCTAAGCACTTAGCGGGGAACGGATGTAAAAAGATCATCGTAGCAAACCGTACTCGTGAACGTGCATTGGGCCTGGCTGAGCAGTTTGGCGCTGAAGTTATTAGCCTGAACGAAATCCCAGATCATCTAATGCGAGCTGATATTGTGATTAGCTCTACAGCAAGCCCGTTACCTATTATAGGTAAAGGTATGGTTGAGACTGCACTGAAGCAAAGAAAGCATCAACCAATACTATTAGTGGATATTGCTGTTCCTCGTGATGTTGAAGCTCAAGTCGGCGAGTTGAATGACGCCTACCTCTATACGGTCGACGATTTACAGTCGATAGTAGACAGTAATATTGAGCAGCGTAAAGTCGAAGCCATTCAAGCTGAAGCCATCGTAAGTGAAGAAAGTGCTGCGTTTATGACGTGGATGCGCTCTCTACAAGCGGTAGACAGTATTCGTGAATACCGTAAGTCAGCGAACGAAATTAGAGAAGATTTATTGAGTAAAAGTTTGCAATCTCTTGCTACTGGCGGAGACCCTGAAAAGGTTTTACTTGAGCTTAGTAATAAGCTCACCAACAAATTGATCCATGCTCCAACGCGTGCACTCCAAAGTGCCGCTGAGCAAGGAGAACCTGCAAAATTAACGGTCATTAGACAGAGTTTGGGTTTAGACAACCCTCAATAATATTAGACCTCCAACAAGATAAGAAAATATGAAAGCCTCGATTCTAGTAAAGCTTGAAACACTTGTTGAACGCTATGAAGAAGTTCAACACCTGCTTGGTGATCCTGATGTTATCGGTGACCAAAACAAATTCCGTGCACTATCAAAAGAGTACTCTCAATTAGAAGAAGTGACTCAGTGCTTCCAAGCGTACCAGCAAGCTAAAGACGACCTTGAAGCAGCGGAAGAGATGGCGAAAGAAGACGACGCAGAAATGCGTGAAATGGCTCAAGAAGAAATCAAAGATGCAAAAGCGGCGATTGAACGCCTGACGGATGATCTACAAATTCTTCTTATTCCTAAAGATCCAAATGATGAACGTAACTGCTTCCTAGAAATTCGCGCCGGTGCGGGTGGCGATGAAGCTGGTATCTTCGCTGGTAACCTGTTCCGCATGTACTCAAAGTTTGCAGAAAAGAAAGGCTGGCGTGTTGAAGTGATGAGCAGCAATGTTTCTGAGCAAGGTGGTTATAAAGAAATGATCGCTAAAATCAGTGGCGATGGCGTTTATGGCGTAATGAAGTTTGAGTCAGGTGGTCACCGTGTTCAACGTGTACCTGAAACTGAATCTCAAGGTCGTGTTCATACGTCTGCTTGTACTGTTGCGGTTATGCCTGAAATTCCAGAAGCTGATTTACCAGAAATTAAAACGGCTGACCTTAAAATTGATACCTTCCGTGCTTCGGGCGCTGGTGGTCAGCACGTTAACACCACTGATTCGGCAATTCGTATTACTCACTTACCAACCGGTACAGTAGTAGAGTGTCAGGATGAGCGTTCACAGCATAAGAACAAAGCGAAGGCGATGGCTGTATTGGCTGCCCGTATTGTTCAAGCTGAAGAAGAGCGTCGTGCTGCAGAAGTTTCTGATACGCGTCGTAACCTACTAGGTTCTGGTGACCGTAGTGACCGTATTCGTACTTACAACTACCCACAAGGTCGTGTATCGGATCACCGTATCAACCTTACTATTTACCGCCTGAACGAAGTTCTAGAAGGCGAACTGCAAAGTTTGGTTGATCCTGTTATTCAAGAGCACCAAGCGGATCAGTTAGCAGCTCTGGCTGAACATAACTAATTTATGCAATCTCCAATTACGGTTGAAGGTGCATTAAAATCAGCAATCGTACAGTTTCAAGAAGGCGGTAATACATCGCCTTCTATTGATGCTGCCGTTTTGCTGTGTCACGCTCTTGATAAACCTCGCTCGTTCCTGCTGACTTGGCCTGAAAAACACTTAACTTCGGAACAAGAGTCCACTTTTAACGCATTACTAAAACGCCGTTTAACTGGTGAACCTGTGGCGTATATCGTGGGTGAACGAGAATTCTGGTCTTTGCCTCTAAAAGTATCCCCTTCAACGTTAATTCCTCGTCCTGACACTGAAAGATTGGTGGAAGTCGCATTGGATAAAACAATGGGTCAAAGTGGCGATATTCTAGATTTAGGGACAGGTACTGGAGCGATCGCGTTAGCGCTTGCGTCTGAAATGCCTAATCGAAAAGTGACAGGTATAGACTTACGACCTGAAGCAAAGCTTTTAGCTGAAGAGAACGCTCAGCGACTGAACATCCCGAATGCGACTTTCTTACATGGTAGCTGGTTTGATCCGCTGCGTGTGGACGACAAGCTCGATACTGGTATAAAGTTTGCTTTGATTGTATCTAACCCTCCTTATAT
>NZ_JAKJSW010000002.1:0-38066 GCF_050337375.1 Vibrio makurazakiensis
GTATAGAGTATAGATGAATCTTTCTACAAATAACACTGACATTGTCGCTTTTTAATAAAGCCGATTGTCTCGTTTAAAAGTAAGTTGAAAAAGCCCGCTTCAGTCATTGAAGCGGGCTTTTTATATTGATTTAGCGATCTGAATCTAGTTGATGGAGTTCAAACTAGGCAAGCATGCGAACTTACCCCAGCTCGCAATCTTTTGGTCTTAGTTGAAATTCATCAATCGAGCCAATTTCTACTCCAACAGACAAAGCTTCTTCCTCGTGGTGAGCATTACCTTGAGTATGCATGATCAGCCGGTTAGCGGTGCGAGGTTTAAGCTCGTTCACGACAAATCGAATCATATCGGAGCGCGATAGTGTTTTGAGCTCCTCAAGTACGTGCTCTCGTTGATTGAAGCCAAGGTCTTTATTGCCTATCGCAACCCATAGTCTTTGTGCTCGACCTCTTAATGTGGTGTCAGNTGTTGATATTTGATTCCATAATCCGCGTTTACTACTGTGCCATTGGTATTCATTGAGTTCGAGCAACACCATGTAAAATGCATTTAGAAATTCATCGATAGAAGCGATTAGATCAATAGGAGCGGCGTTTGGAGATTGAACATAACAAACAATTCCAGGATGTCGATTGAGTGGCATGTTCCCTGTTCCTACCATGTATCCAAGTTGTTGCTTGGTTCTAATCTCATGGAAAAACGCAGAAGACATAAGATGATTCGCTAATGAATACAGTGCAATACTGCGAGGAGTAATATCGGGGCATTGGTAATACACAACAATAGCGGAGTCTTCNTGGCCACATTCTACTTCACGCTGGAAGCTGCCGTTTTCTCCAAGCATAACTAGTGGGCGTAACGACTCTTCATATTGCTGACCTTGTACCCGTAATGCCTCTTTCAGTGTTGTCGCCATATTGTGTGCGTCACTTCGTTGCCAATCACCAAATACGAACATTTCAACGTGAAGCTCGGCAAGAATAGCCTGAACAAAAGAGGCTAGCTCATCGACTTCGATAGTTTCAAGCGCTTCAGATAGCACTTCATAAGGCGGGTTGTTAGGTTGAAGAACTCCAGTCATGGCGTTAAAAAGCTGTGAAATAGGACGATCTTGAGCGGAGTTACGCCAATTTCTTAACAACTGTTGCTTAATGGTTTCAAAGCGAGCTTCGCTAAAGTCACGAGCTGAAAAACGCTTGAGTATCATTTCCAGTAATTGCGGTTGTTTTTGGCTAAAGCCAGATAATGTCAGAGTGACCCCACCTTGATGAGAATACATGTTGTATCCCATTCCCGCGATTTCGGCTTGATAGGTTTCTTTTGCCAGCGAATCCAAGAACATCTCAACACATAAGCGAGTTTTTACA
Organism: Vibrio makurazakiensis; assembly: GCF_050337375.1. Lineage (NCBI taxonomy): Bacteria > Pseudomonadati > Pseudomonadota > Gammaproteobacteria > Vibrionales > Vibrionaceae > Vibrio > Vibrio makurazakiensis. Next base: position 1,368 of record NZ_JAKJSW010000002.1, read on the forward strand.
ATGTTACGTGGGCTAGCAACCGCGTGTGGGCTATCAATCGCAATATAAAGTACGCCTTTAGGTACTCTGAATTGATTGTCTTGTAAGTGCCACAGCTTAAAGCCATCGAGATCTTCAATTAACTCTGGAAGCTGGCTGTCACCTTCAAGTGGAGATGGGTCTAGTTCATAACATATGAATGGGTTTTTCTGTGGTAACTCGAATCGCCATGCCGGGTTAATACGAGAAAAATCTTGTTTTTCTTCTTCAGAAAATGGCAGTACTGAGTATGGGGTGAAATACCATTGAGCAGTTTTGTCATGTTCTTTCCCTTCCTCATTGAGGCCGTGTGCAATGAGTGTCGCACGTAGGTTATCAACTTGAAAATATTGGAAAAGAGACTTCAAATGCGCTTCGTCATAGTGAGACATTTTGTAGTCACCATAAACCACATCGTCTTCTGGATAATGCTGCATATTCATGACGAGATGGCTAACAAGATCCATTGGTCGTGTTGGCTCTTGGAATCGGAAAGCGGATTCTAGAACGGCTCGTTTCTCTAGGTAGCGCCATTCATCCATGCCTTGTAGCTCTATTAGTTTAAGGTACTGGAATACCGCTTGAATAATATCATCTGTCCTTGGCAGCCCTTCAGGAGTTAAATTACAACTCACTGAGAAGTCTCGATAGTTACTACCACTAGCGCCACCACCTGCAGATAAAGAGGTGATCCAACCTTTCTCTTTTAACTGCATCATTAGGCTACCTTCTCCTTCATAGCCAAGTAGATGAGCAAAGAAAGAGAGCGGTTTAGTACCATAATGCGCATCCATTGATGGCATAGGGAACGTTAAGATCAACTTGCGAATTTCTTTTACAGGCTCAATGAAGACGAGCACACCCGTGCTGTTTTCGTCACTGATAGGTTCGGAAATTGTTTTATTGGCGAGCTGGTTATTTTTAATAGAAGAGAACTTTTCTTCGACCCACTGCTGCATTTCATCAAGGCTGTAGTTACTCGTCAGTGTGAGTGTCATTAAGTCGGCAGAGTAATGTTGCTGGTGGAAATTTAGGATCTCCTGACGAATGGACTGACCGTTTCTATCGCCAAGAGTGTCTAGGTTACCGACTGAAAACTTGGAAAGAGGGTGCTTTGGGTTAACCATTTCTTTTGTGACTTGGTATAGACGTCGAGCATCGTCATTCAGTTTCATCTTGTATTCAGACTCGACAGCTTGTCGTTCTTTATCTAATGCTTCTTCGTTGAATAAAGGCGCGCTAAAAAATTGACTGAACCGGTCTAACCCCGATTCAAATGCATTCGATTCAATATCAAAAAAGAAGCAAGTATGCTCTGTTCCGGTCCAAGCGTTATTACTTCCACCATGTTGGTTAATATAACTTTGAAACTCACCCACTTTAGGGTATTTTTCTGTGCCTAAAAAAAGCATATGCTCCAAATAATGAGCAAGACCTTCTCTATCTAGCGGATCATCAAAGTGGCCGACATTTACCGCGAGTGCCGCTGCAGCTTTTTGAGCATTTTGATCACGGATGAATAGAACGCGTAAACCGTTACTGAGTGTTAAGTATCGATATTGATGTTCATCATTTGGGCTTAAATGCACAGTGACTCTCCGGAGATGGTGATTCTTAAATTATGTACCCGATATAAATTGGTGCAAATCTTGCTCTTATATTTTGGGATATAAATGCTTTTTATTTCTGGTACTAAGAGTATTTATTTCTTTTATCAGATTGTTAAGAAAGTCGAACTCTTTAGCAAGCTACTTGATATAATTATTTATATTGAAACGAATTTCTCATGAATAGCAGTGTAAAACCGAAGAAGTTTGTTGATTGTTTTATAGATACACCACGGTAATAGGAACAACTATGAAAATATTCATTATGCGTCACGGCGAAGCGGAACACTTTGCTAATTCAGACGCAGAGCGAGTGCTAACCGAACGTGGTAAAAAACTGTCACTGTCTGTGGCGAAATCTGCACAAGAAATGGGATTCTCTCAGTTCGATAAAGTGCTTGTTAGCCCATATATTAGAGCGCAACAAACATGGCAAGAGATCTCAACGGTGTTTTCTACCGATAAAGTTGAAACTTGTGATGACATTACGCCATATGGAGAGTCTGGTCAGGTCTTTGATTTCACATTAGCGTTAGCAGAAGTCGAAAAACTAGATAGCCTATTGTTCGTTTCACATTTACCACTGGTGGGTTACTTAACGGCAGAGTTCGTAAAAGATATGATGCCACCGATGTTCCCTACGTCAGGCCTGATGTGCATTGACTATGATGTTGAGCAGCAGCGCGGTGAACTTTTGTGGAACATTAATTCTTAGTTTTAAGTTGCTACTTAGAACTTTGCCTTCAAAGCAAAAGTGAAGGTAACAGGGCGTACATGGCTATTATGTAGAGTGCCGTGAACGCCTTGTGTAGAGGTTTGTGATAGTAGGTTGCCTGTTTAGCGCTTCTTCACTGTTGATGTGGTGTGAATACCGAAGAGTTTGCAAATTACTTTTCTGGAATCGCAAGTAAGACTAACAAAGCGCCATGACCACCAAATTCTAATGGAGCTTGGTGAAAAGCCATTACATCGGGGTGCTGCGCTAACCAAAGCGGTACTTTCTGCTTCAATATATGTTTACCTATACCATGTTGCACACTCGCACATGACACACCTTCTTTAATGCAATGTGCAATCATAGCGCCTAGTTCGCGCTTAGCTTCTTGTTGGGTCATGCCGTGCATATCTAAATACACATCCGGTACGTATACACCGCGCCTTAATCGTTTGACTTCATATTTAGAAACATCATCACGCGCATAACGAGTTGGCCCTTCTTCACTGAGGTGAGGAATGAACTCGTCTGAGAAATAAAACTCGCTATCACTGGCTTGTCTGGCTGTTCGTGTGATTTCTTTTTGTTTGGTATTTCTTTTTGGCTGCTGGATTATGGTATCCTGTTGCAACTTTTTAACGCCCTTTACTGCATCGTTGAATAAGGCGAAGTCATCATCGAAGTCGGTGTCTTTTTTGCTCATCAGCTTATGAATTCTAATTAAAAACGTTATTAGCAGTATTGTAGCGCTTTTCGGAGACAATTTTGGATAAGATTTTTGTAGAGGAAGCGGTATCAGAACTACACACGCTTCAAGATGTAATTCGTTGGACTGTAAGTCGCTTTAACGCTGCTGGCCTATTTTATGGTCACGGAACTGATAATGCGTGGGATGAGGCGGTACAACTTATTTTGCCTACTCTTTATCTGCCAATTGATGTTCCTTCGCACGTATTAAACTCTCGCTTAACAAGCAGCGAGCGTCTACGCATTGTTGAACGTGTTATTAAGCGTATCAACGAGCGTACTCCAACGGCATACCTAACAAATAAAGCTTGGTTCTGTGGCCTTGAGTTTTTTGTAGATGAGCGCGTACTTGTGCCACGTTCGCCAATCGGTGAGCTAATCGAAGCTCAATTCCAACCTTGGTTAACAGAAGAGCCAGTTCGTATCATGGATATGTGTACGGGTAGTGGCTGTATTGCTATTGCATGTGCTCACGCATTCCCTGACGCAGAAGTTGACGCGATTGATATCTCAACGGATGCATTGCAAGTTGCTGAGCAAAACGTTCAAGATCACGGCATGGAGCAGCAAGTGTTCCCAATCCGTTCTGATCTTTTCCGTGATTTACCAAAAGAGAAGTACAACCTGATCGTATCGAACCCACCTTACGTGGACGAAGAAGATATGAACAGCCTACCTGATGAGTTTACTCATGAGCCAGAACTAGGCCTAGCTGCGGGTACTGATGGCCTTAAGCTAGTACGTCGCATTCTAGCTAACGCGCCAGACTACTTAACGGATGATGGTATTCTTATCTGTGRAGTAGGTAACTCTATGGTTCATATGATGGAACAGTACCCAGAGATCCCATTCACTTGGGTTGAATTCTCTAATGGTGGACATGGCGTATTCATGATCACTCGTGAGCAAATGGTTGCTTGCGCTGAAGAGTTCTCTATCTACAAAGATTAATCATTGTTCTTACATATCAATGAATATAAAACGTCAGCTATACGCTGGCGTTTTTTTATGCGCCAATTTTGGTGTAAGCAGCAAACCACAAAATAGCTTCGGATTAGGGGTTTACATCAAACCGTAATAAAGACACTATGAAATAATGAAAAATTAAAGTGTAAAGCCCAATTTACAGGGCTGTAATAGGTTGAGGAAGCAATGGCAGGAAACAGTATCGGACAACACTTCCGTGTGACGACATTCGGAGAAAGTCACGGTATCGCACTTGGATGTATCGTCGACGGGTGCCCACCAGGACTAGAAATTACAGAAGCTGACTTACAGAGAGATTTGGACCGTCGCCGTCCGGGTACTTCTCGTTATACGACTGCACGTCGTGAAGCTGATGAAGTGAAAATCTTGTCTGGTGTCTTTGAAGGGCAAACGACAGGTACTTCAATTGGTCTACTAATCGAAAATACTGACCAACGCTCAAAAGATTACTCTGAAATTAAAGATAAATTCCGCCCAGGTCATGCTGATTACACTTACCACCAAAAATACGGGGTACGTGATTACCGTGGTGGTGGTCGTTCTTCAGCTCGTGAAACGGCAATGCGTGTTGCTGCTGGTGCGATAGCTAAGAAATACCTGAAACAAGAGTTTGGCGTAGAAGTTCAAGCTTACTTGTCACAAATGGGTGATGTTTCAATTGATAAAGTTGATTGGAACGAAATCGAAAACAATGCGTTCTTCTGCCCAGATGAAGATAAAGTACCTGAGTTTGACCAGATGATCCGCGATCTTCTAAAAGAAGGTAACTCTATTGGCGCTAAAATTCAGGTTGTAGCAACTAAAGTACCAGTTGGACTTGGTGAGCCAATCTTTGACCGTTTAGATGCTGACATTGCACACGCTCTGATGAGCATTAATGCGGTGAAAGGTGTTGAAATTGGTGATGGCTTTGATGTTGTTAAGCAAAAGGGTAGCGAACATCGTGATCCTTTAACTCCTGAGGGTTTCACAAGTAACCACGCTGGTGGCATTCTGGGTGGTATTTCAACCGGTCAAGATATCGTAGCAAGCATTGCGCTTAAGCCGACTTCGAGTATTACTGTCCCGGGTGACACTATTACTAAAGATGGTGAACCGACGCAACTTATCACTAAAGGTCGTCACGACCCATGTGTAGGTATTCGTGCTGTGCCAATTGCTGAAGCGATGCTAGCGATTGTTCTACTGGATCATCTACTGCGTCATCGTGGTCAGAACTTTGGTGTGACAACAACGACTCCTCAGATATAGTTTCTGAAGCGTTTAGCGTAAGTTATTAGTACAAAAGCAAAAGGGTTGGCACTGCCAACCCTTTTTAGTATTTGTCTTAAATGACAGCTTAGCTTCACGAAATATACAGAACCTAGTGACTCTTCGAGCTGACTAGCACTTTAGTGAATAGAGCCTTCTGTTTCCAAGTGGAATGAAGGCAAGCGCCATTTAAAGCGTACTGCTGCCATTCGTAGCGTGTATCCGACAACTAACGTCACAATTGTGCTTGTCACATCATTCACTCCAAACTCTAGCAATGCTAGGTATAAGCCTGAAGCAAGTAAAGCGACAGATGCGTACAGTTCTTCGTGTAAAACCAGTGGTGTTTGGCGACAAATTAAGTCGCGAAGTAATCCACCAAATACGCCAGTCACTAAAGCAGAAACCATACAAATACCCGGGTGTAACCCCATATCAATAGCCACTTTAGTACCGATAATGCTGAATACAATTAGGCCAAGCGCATCTAAACGAATAAATAGACCTTTTAGTTTTATCACCCATTTCGCTAAGCCAGTGGTTATAACACCAGCCACACAGGTAATGGCTAAAAACTCAGGGTTTTCAACCCAGCCCAGTGGATAATGACCGAGCAGAATATCTCTGACAGTACCACCACCAATAGCCGTCGCACTTGCGACTAACATAACTCCAAACCAGTCCATTTTTTGTTTACCAGCACTGAGTGCGCCGGTCATGGCTTCAGCCGTGATGCCAATGATATACAAAACACTTAACAGCATTGCGTTATCTCTAAATGAATCTATAAAACTGAAAGGATTTCGGTTCTAGGATATAAAAACGATGCGAGAGTGTAGTGGCAAACTGAGTTTAAGGCGAATGAAAATTAGTATTTCGAAGCGGGCTTTCAGATTAGCTATGGTAATACTTTCGTGAAAAGTAGGGCTTTACCTTAACCTCAAAAAAAAGCAGAATGCTTTCGTTAACGGTTACCCCATAAAAAGCGCTATGACTCATCAATATCAAGACATCATTACCATCTTTAACGAGACTTTCTTTGACTCATACAACACTAAATTAGAGTTGGGTGGGGATGAACCCATTTACTTACCTGCCGATGAGAAAATTGAATACCATCGAATCGTTTTTGCGCGAGGCTTTTACGCGTCAGCATTACATGAAATAGCGCATTGGTGTGTGGCTGGTCCACAGCGTCGACTGTTGGAAGATTTTGGCTATTGGTACGAGCCGGATGGTCGAACTGAACAAGTGCAAGCTGAGTTTGAAAAAGTAGAAATCCGCCCACAAGCGTATGAATGGATCATAGCTAAAAGTGCAGGCTTTCCTTTTACGGTAAGCTGTGACAATCTACACGGCGATTTTGAACCTGATCGCTTAGCCTTTATGCATACAGTACATAAAGAAGTGATGGGGATTTTGGAGCAAGGTATTCCAGAACGAGTGAAGATGCTTTCAGAAGCGCTTCGTCGTCATTACCAAGTTGCTCCACTTTGTGCCAGCCAATTTATCGTGAAATAAGAGATTAAAATGATTATAGAATTCGAAGAAAAGCTTCTTGAACTGATTGATGCACGCATTGAAACAGCTTCTGACGATGAACTATTTGCTGGTGGCTACTTACGCGGTCATATCTCACTGTCTGTTGCATCTTGTGAAGAAGACGGTGTAGAAGACGTTACCGAAGTAAAATCTCGAATTGAGAATAGTCTAGATGAAGCTCGTGCAGAATTGACTCCAGCAGATCGCGTTATTGTAAATGACCTTTGGGTTGAACTACAAAACCTTGCATAAGTGATCAATCAAATGTGATATTAAACTCATTCGAAATAATTGAATGAGTTTGTATGATTTTTCTGGTTGTTCGATTTTTGGGTTCGGCTATTCTGAACCTACTTAAAGAGAACACCTAAAGGAAACATCATGAAAGTTATCGCATTTGGCGCAAGCACCAGCTCTACTTCTATCAATAAAGCACTAGCGACTTACGCTGCAAACTTGATTGAAGGTGCTGAAGTTAAAGTTTTAAACATCTCTGATTACAACGTACCTATGTTCAGTGAAGATACTGAAAAAGAGATCGGTCAAGCTGAAGGCGCACAAGCTTTCCTACGTGACCTTTCAGAAGCAGATGCTTTTGTTATCTCATTTGCTGAGCACAACGGACATTACCCTGCTGCTTATAAAAACCTATTTGATTGGTCAACTCGTATCGAGCGTTCAGTCTTCGGTGAGAAGCCGGCCGTTTATCTAGCGACGTCACCAGGCCCTGGTGGAGCGCAAACGGTACTTGGCGCTGCTGTTGGCTCTGCGCCATACTTTGGCGGTAACGTTAAAGCTTCAGTTTCAGTTCCTAGTTTCTATGACAACTTTGATTTTGAAACGGGTTCAATTAAAGATGACGCGATTGTTGCTCAACTTAAAGAAGCAGTAAGCAAATTAGCAGAATAATAGAGGTTCTATTTAGATTACTTTATCTAGAGCGAACTTATTAGTAATAAGAAAAAGCCTGATCATATATTTATGGTCAGGCTTTTTTATTTTGTGCCAGTTGGTTAACTGGCACTGTTCATGGCAAATATCAGCCAGCTCTTAAATTATCTGTAGGTTGTTAAATTGACGGTGTATTCACCTTCGTCGACTTACGACTAAAACATAGGGTGTACAAACACGGTATAACAATCAATACAATCGGTAGTGAGAACAGTAAGCCATAGCCTAGAGTCAGAGACATAGGGCCCATGTAAACGTCTGTACCACCAATCCCATAAGCTAAAGGTAATAGGCCAACAACAGTTGTAATCGAGGTCAAGAGTATTGGGCGAAGGCGACTTGCCGCAGCTTTAGTCACCGCTTCAATGACTTCCAACCCTTCAGCTCTCAATTCGTTTATTCTATTTATCAATACTAGTGAGTTATTGACGACAACTCCCGTCATACCAAGCACACCAATCAGTGCAAATAAAGACAAAGGCTGCATGTGCACAAATAACGCCATGAGTGCAGCAACGACGGCAAAGGGTATTACCGCCATAATCAGTAAAGGCTGTAATAGTGAACTAAACATAATCGCCAGAACAAAGTAGATGCNGACCATAGCAGCAGGGAAAGCGACTAAGAATCCAGACATGGTCTCGCTGGTATTCTCGGCTTCACCGCCAATATCTAGATGAACACTTTTGCCCACTTTTTGTGATAGCGCATCAGCTAGTTGTTGGCTTAGTTCTCCAGAGCCGACAGCTTCATCCACAATCTGAGCGCTTACAAGAACCTGACGGTCGCCGTTGTAGTGTAAAAGTTCACGAGGTGCGTGTACTTCCTGAACTTTAGCTAGGCGGTTTAGAGGTACTTTGATACCGCTAGGTGTCGTGATCTTGGTTGTTCTTAAGCGTTCAATGTTTCGGTATTCTTCATCAAGTAGGACTCGTAAGTTGACTTCTTGGTCACCGATCCAAGTTGACGAAACACTTTCACCATCAAATGCGATACGTAATGTTGTCGCAAGGTCTTGAACGGTTAGGTTGTAACGTGCCAACCATTCGTATTGCGGTAAAATTTGTAGCTGTGGGTCGGTCAGCTGTTCGTTGTTGGTGACCTTGTCTAGGCTCGGTTGATCACTCATCCAATCCATAACAATATCAACGGCTTGATTACGCTCTGCCTCGTTATTACTGATGACTCGAATTTCAATTGGTTCACCAGGAGGAGGTCCACCCGCATCAACAGTAAACTTAACGAAGTCGATAGCTGGGATAGCTTTCATTTTCTCGTTTAGGCTATCGGCAATTTGGTTTGCTGTTCGGTCTCGTTGTTCAAAATTAGTAAGAGTTAGCAGACCATTACTTGCAGGGCTGCCATAAGTCATGCGGTATGAAACCAATTCGTTTTTACCAAGGCTTGCGATGATCTCTTCGAATTTTGAGTGAGCAATACGAACTTGTTCTAGTGAAGCTCCTGGTTTCACTTCTGTATAAATTTCTACATATTTTGCAGTTTCACTAGGGAATATATCCAGCTTTAGGGTCGTTAATACTGCGCCACTGCCGATTAGGGTGACGATTGAAGCAAGCAATACCGACTTCTTCCACACTAAACATTTCGCCAGTAATGATTGGTAACGGTGAATAACACCGATGAAACGATCTTCTTTCTGCTCTTTTGCCTTTTCTTTTTTCAAGGAATTGGCAAGGTGAGCTGGTAGTGTAAAAGTACATTCAGCTAAAGAAAATAACAGTGCAGCAATAACGGTGATTGGGATAACCATGACTGCTTTCCCCATTGTTCCTGGAATGAAGAACATAGGAATGAACACTAAAGCTGTTGTCGTTAAGCTTGCAAAGATAGGGCGGATAACATTTTGTACACCAGTCGTTGCTGCTTCTAAAGGCGCTTTCCCTTTTTCTCTTTCTTGGTAAATGCTTTCTGCCACGATAACCGAATCATCAACAATTATTCCGATAACTAGAAGCATGGCGGCTAGCGTAATACTGTCTAGGTTCATGCCTAAAGCTGGTAGTACAGCCATGACACCTAGAACGCAAAACGGAATAGAAACCGCGACCCAAAATGCTACCGCACGTCTCAATATCATGCTTAGAACGATAAGAACAAGGATTAGACCGACACCGCCATTGGTGGTAACGATGGAAAACTTCTCGCTCATGTCATCAGCAAGGTTCAGCGAAATAGGGAATGAGTATTGACCATTAAGGCGCACTTCTTCCTGAGCAAGAAGTGCTTTTACGCGGTCTATTGTTGCAATGATGTCAGCATTTACACTTTTCGCTACGGTGAAGACAATCGCATTGTCACCGTTGATCATACCGAGTTCAGTGGCTTTCTCGAACGAGTCTGAAACCTTAGCAACATCACCTAAGCGAACAGTTTCACCAGTTGGTAATACTTTGATGATGGTGTTCGCTAGCTCTTCAATTGAATGAATTTGCGTAAGAGTCACGATGCGCTGTTCGCTGTTCCACGATTCAACRACACCGCCAGACAGTGATAAGTTACGCGTATTAATTGCGGAAGTAACGTCAGCTAAAGCTAACTGATAGCGAGACAGTTTTGATGGTTCAACCTCAATCCAGAATTCACGTTCTGTGAATCCAGACATTGCAACAGTACCTACACCGCCCACGCTGCGCAGCTTTTTCTCTAAATCACGAGCGTAGTTTTGCAGCTCTGTGTTCTCAAGTTCAGTTACGATACCAAATGTCATGACTTCGAATGAAGATGTGCTCTTTTGAGCCACAAGTGGCGGGTTAGAGATATCTTTGGGTAAGCCTTGAACTCGGTCTACTGCTTGTTGAATATCACGCACTGTCTGTGCAATGTCATAACCTTCATCAAGCTCAATACTGATGTAAGATTGTCCATCAAATGACTGAGAATTATATGTCGTTAGCCCTTGCACCGATTTGAGTTCTTTTTCGATTCGGTTAGTGATGTTCAGTTCAATATCTTGTGCTGATGCTCCAGGGTACTGAGTCGTAATTTCCACTTCTGCAAAAGCGATATCAGGTAGCTCCTGCAATTTTAGAATGCTCATTGATCCGACCCCGATCAAAAGCACCATAATGGTGATGATGCGAGCTAAAAAGCTACGCTCAGCGAAATAAGCAAGGAAGTTATTCATATGTCAGGTCCTATTGATTATTTGTTGAAACAACTTCAACGTTTGGATCGAACTCAGTCGTAGCGTGAATAGACATTCCAGGCTTGAAAAGGTGTTGTTCATTGTTGATTTCAACTTCAACAAAGTACGCAAAGGTCGCTGGATCGAGTTCAACCCCGATACGGTTGATTTGAGCATTTACACGATGAGCAGGCTGAGCTTCAGACCAAATTTGAATTGCTTGTCCGACAGAAAGCTCGCTCAAATCAAACTCACTGGCGAGCAGGCGAACATTGAGTCGGTCGATGTTCGTTAGTTTGTAAAGCAGGTCACCTTGATTAACCCAAGCACCATCTTCTACTGAACGGGCTATTACATAACCGTCGATAGCGGCGTTAACTTGTGTATTGGCTAAATCCAACGTGGCTTTTTCTAATTCAATTTTAGCTAGCGATAAGTTTGCTTTTGCTGCTGAATAATCTGCTTTCGCGACGTCTAATTCGTTTTGGGACAAACTCTTTTTAGAACGAAGCTCTTGATAGCGGGAGTAAACGGACTGCTTGATGTCTAAGTCTGCTTTGACTAAAGCAACATTCGCCTGTTGCTTACGAACTTCAAGTTTGAAATCTTGATCTTTAACTGTGGCTAGGAGTTTACCTTGAGTGATGATGTCTCCCGTTTGCCAGTTCGCTTGGTCAATAACACCGCTTACCTCTGATACGACATTAACAGGGCTTTTGCTGGTGGTTTTGCCTATCAGGTCAACCGCGTGACTAGCAGGTGTAAACATCATTGAAGTAATAAGGCAGGTGAGTAAATTCTTGTTCATCATGGTTCTCCCAGTATGTGATGGAAGCAGTATGAATTTTGTTATGTCGAGTTTTTGTCAAATACAATTCGACAAGTGTACGGGGTGAGAAAGTTTTCACATAAATTCGACGTGAAGTGGCTATGATGGGAAGTAGATTATTTTATTTATAGAGAACGCGTTATGCTTGAGAACAGTCGAATTCTAGTCGTTGAAGACAACGAAGAGCTTCAGGGTATTCTTGCCGACTTTTTAGAGGTTAAAGGGGCAGAGGTCGATTTTGCTGATAACGGTGTGTTAGGGCTTAAATTGGCTTTAGAAGAAGAATTTGATGCGATTATTCTTGATGTAATGATGCCGAAAAAAGACGGTATGCAGGTTGCAAAAGAGTTGAGAGAAGGTGGGTGTTCGACGCCTATCCTCATGCTGACGGCACTCAATGGTCAAGAGGATTTACTTAACGGTTTTGATAACGGTGTTGATGACTTCGTTAGCAAGCCTTTTCAATTCCCTGAACTAGAAGTTCGCTTATCTGCTTTGATTAAACGTTTCCGAGGTCAAGTTGCACCGGCATTGTTGACGTTTGGTGAGCTACAGATAGATGAAAAGACCAAGCTTATTACAAGAAATGGGTTCAAGTTGGTCACAACACCAGTGATGTATCAAATTTTGGTTACCTTGGTTAAAGCTCAAGGGGATGTAGTCTCTCGTGARACTATCATTCACCAGTTATGGGGCGACGACGTACCAGACAAAGATGTATTACGTAGCCATATTTATTTGCTGCGAAATGTTCTCGATAAACCATTTGAAAAACCCATGCTAAAAACTGTCCCTAAATTTGGCTTTCGTTTGGAATTGTAATGTTTAAATTTAAAGCATCATCAAAGGAAAAGCGGCCTCCTACTGGAAATATTGCAGCGGTCAAAAAAAGACTGGTGTTCACTTTTGCACGGATTGCCATTTCCGTGTCTATGGTGGTCTTTTTTGCTTTTTCCGTTCAACTGATACTCGAAGAAGACTTTCAAATAGAGCAGCATTTAGTGTCGTTCAACGAAATCGCGCAAAAGCATTATCAATTGGAACAAGTCGATAAAGCGATATTAAGTACGAATGTCACGGCGCACTACACTGCAACCTCATTGCCTGAAGTTTTAAAAGAAGAAATGCCGTATGCGTTAGGTGAAGTAACACGGATACGCTCTTTTGAAGAAGGAGGGTATATGGTGTTCTATTCCCAGTTTGTTTATCAAAGTAGAACGATTCCCCTTTACTTGGCAATAGATGCGCGTTCACTTGAGTTTGGCGACGACAACTGGAGTGGGTTAATGATTACATCGACTCTTTTGATGTTGTTTTTAGTTTGGTTTTTAAGTTTTTCCATTAAGCGTGTTTTTGATGGGCTGATGTCTCCGATTAGTGAGCTTTCTGAGCAGCTGAGTCAAAAGGGAAATGATCAATTTAGAGTTGATGAATATGCGATAGATGAAATCAAGTTGCTTACAAATCATCTCAATAGTTACACGCAAATGAAAGAACGAGTGGTTAAGCAAGAAATGATGTTTGCTAAGTACGCCAGCCATGAGTTGAAAACACCAATTGCGATTATTTCTGGAGCTGCCAACTTACAAGCAATGAAAGAAGATGATGCTGCCTTTCAGGCGAAGCAGCGCCAGCGAATTGTCGGTGCTGTTGATAATATGCAATCTACGGTCGAAATCTTACTTAATATCGTTAAGCAGGAAAATGCGACGACAAGTGATGAGTTATGGGATATTCACGATCAAACAATTTCGGTGAATGAACTGAGCAAAAAAGCGGAAGCTGGGGTTGAGGTTACTTTAGTTGTTGAACCTAAAACAAAACTGRATTTCTCCCCGTCAGTACTTAAAATGATATTGAAAAACTTAGTTAATAACTCTGTTCGTTTTACTGAAGAGGGCTCAATTGCTATTCATATTTCAAATAATCGAATTGCGGTGAAAGATTCGGGTGTTGGTTTGTCTGACGAAAATGAAACGGAACATGGGCTTGGGCTTTTGATCGTGAGGCGATTATGCAGTGTTTACGGTTGGGAGTTTGAACTTAAAGATAATAAGAGTGAGCCGGGGTGTATCGCTGAACTCGTGAAGTTATAACTCGCATCATGAATTTGTAAACAAAGCCCGAATTGAATGTTGTCAATTCGGGCTTTGTTGTTTTAGGGCTAGTATTCCTTTAAGTCGAGCGGTAGGAATACAAGGTTGTGGTTGAGTTTATTCGAATTACTACTCAGCTTTCTTGTTTGAGACCCAGCCGGCAGTGAGAGCTTTGCCTTTACGTAACCTACGAACCCACATCCGACTTGGGTGAATGGCCTCTAAAACGTCGACTGGCAGAGGTAAAGGGTTTCCACAAATCTGTGATGCTAAAACTTCAGCAAGTAATGGCGCTGAGCTTAGTCCGCGAGAGCCTAATCCGATAAAGCAATATAGGTTCGGGTAACTTGCCACTGGCTCAATGTTCTCTATTGAATCACGTTGAGGATTAAAGTTGTGCAAGTTTTGATATTGCTCTTTGATTGATTCAAAGTCGCCAACGTTTCCAACAAACGGCAAGTGGTCTCGGCTCACGCTACGAATGCCCTGGCGTGATAGGTTTGCACTAGTATCTACGTCTTTTGTCCACTCTTGCTCAGGCAAAGAGCCATGAAGTCGCTCACCGTTGTGCTGCTGAACTTCAGGGTCAAATTTTTGGTCAATGTTACTTTTATCGTAGTTAGCCCCAATACAGTGACGCCCGTTATTTGGGTTTTGCGGTGTTAAATATCCGTCGAAACAAAGTACCGTTTTCAGTTTACTCAAACTCTCAGTTGTAGGGATATGGCTAACCTGACCTTTTACAGGGGTTAATGGAACCGGTTGAGTTTGTTGGAATTGAGTGAACTTATGACCATTTGCTACAACCACTTGATCGTGGCAAGTGACCATTTCACCTTGTGGCGTTTGTATGGTGAGTTGCCACTGTTTACTCGCCTCTAACCATTCAAGCTTGATGACTTGATGTTGGTAGTGTGCGGTCACTTTTTCAGCTTCTTCCAATTGTTGAATCAAACCTTGAGTCAACTGTAATGGGCTTAGCCACCCGCCTAATGGGAAGTAGACGCTCTCTTTATCGACAGGTAAGCCAATGGTATTGTTTGCTTGTTCTGGCGTTAAATGCTGAATAAGGTCTGTGTGGAAGTTGCCTTCCAACATTCGATTGAGCTTTTTAGTTGATCCTGCATCCCACATTAAAATATTTACACCACACCAATCATGGTCAAATTTAATCGAGTGAGCCGCTTGGTTAATGAATTGTCGAGCGAACAGTAACCCTGGGCCAAACACGCGTGAAACATTGGACGTCGCTTCGCTTAGCAGTGGATAAATAGCCCCTTGGTTGTTTCCTGATGCATTGCCTGCTGCTTGCTCGTGTTCGCAATAAAGGGTGACCTCTTTACCACGTCGGCTCAACGTTTTCGCGAGGGCGGCGCTTGCAACACCACCACCAATAATAGCAATGTCATTAGATTCATTGTGTGCTGAAAGCCCGTACCAAGGCTTGATGTTTGAGTACTCTTTCTTATCTGTGAGTGTGCCAGCGATCATTTCTCGCTTTGTACCAAAGCCTTTGACTTTTTTCATGTCAAAGCCAGCYTCAATTAGTCCACGACGCACAAATCCAGCAGCGGTGAAGGTGGCACAAGAACAGTCTTGTTTTGCCATTTTCGCCATGCCGTTAAAGAGGGTTTGATTCCACATTTCTGGGTTTTTACTTGGTGCAAAGCCATCTAAGAACCAAGCATCGATCAACCCTTGCTGTGGGGTTGGAACATTTGGCATGCAGTCTTTAATGTCACCAAACCATAAGTCGAGCGTGATCGCTCCATCACCTAAAACGATACGATGACACTCAGGTAGAGCTATAGGGTAGTGCTCTTGGAGTTGTGTCGCATAATCCGCTAATTCTGGCCATGCTTGGTGTGCTTTAATGAGATCATCTTTATTTAGAGGATATTTCTCAAAACTAACGAAATGTAATTCTTTGGTTGTCGCTTGTGGGTTTTCTTTTAAAAACGCATCAAACCATTGCCAAACCGCGAGGAAGTTTAAGCCAGTACCAAAGCCCGTTTCAGCGATAACAAAACGGCGTTGATCGTGCTCAAGCCAACGCTCTGGAAGGTGGTTTTGTTTCAAGAAGACGTATCTAGTTTCTTCTAAACCATTCACATTTGAGAAGTAAACGTCGTCGAATTGGTCAGAAACAGGAGTGCCAGCGTCGTTCCAGCCAAGCTCTGCGTTGGTAATTGAAGTCATAAAATCTATCATTTTGTGATTTGAGGCGATATGTTAGGGGTGATTGTACGAATTTCTAGGAAAGCTGACCACTTTTGTTATGCTTCTTAGTTATCATCTAGCTGAATTTTGAATTATAGGAATGTCACATGAAACGAGTCGTAATCACCGGTATGGGTATTGTTTCAAGTATCGGTAACAACGTCGAAGAAGTTTTAACGTCTCTAAAAGCGGGTAAATCTGGTATCACAGCTTCAGAGCAGTTCAAGGAAAAAGGCCTTCGCTCTCAAGTTTGGGGCAACCTTAAAATGAACCCTGCTGAACATATCGATCGTAAAAAGATGCGTTTCATGGGCGATGCTGCAGCATTTGCATACCTATCAATGCTGCAAGCAATTGCTGACTCTGGTTTAACAGAAGATCAAGTTTCTAATGACCGCACAGGTATCGTTGCTGGTTCTGGTGGTGCTTCATCTCTAAACCAAGTAAACGCAGTAGATATCCTACGTGAGAAAGGCGTTAAACGTGTTGGTCCATACATGGTTCCACGTACAATGGCTTCAACAGTTTCTGCTTGTCTAGCGACTCCTTTCAAAATCCGTGGTGTGAACTATTCAATGAGCTCTGCATGTGCGACTTCTGCACACTGTATTGGTCATGCAATGGAACTTATCCAACTAGGTAAGCAAGACGTTGTATTCGCTGGTGGCGGTGAAGAACTAGATTGGTCTCTGACTATGATGTTCGATGCTATGGGCGCGCTTTCTTCTAAATACAACGATACGCCTGAGCAAGCTTCTCGTACATACGATGCTGATCGTGACGGTTTTGTTATCTCTGGTGGCGGCGGTATGCTAGTTATCGAAGAGCTTGAGCACGCAGTTGCACGTGGTGCTAAGATCTACGGTGAAATCGTAGGTTACGGTGCGACTTCAGATGGCTACGACATGGTTGCTCCTTCTGGTGAAGGCGCTGTTCGTTGTATGAAAATGGCGATGCAAAACGTTGACGGCGTAGATTACGTGAACACTCACGGTACTTCTACTCCAGTAGGTGATGTTAAAGAACTTGGCGCAATCCAAGAAGTATTCGGTGGCAACAGCCCTGCAATCTCTGCAACTAAAGCGATGACTGGTCACGCTCTAGGTGCTGCTGGTGTACACGAAGCTATTTACTCAACGCTAATGCTAGACAACAGCTTCATCGCTCCAAGCATTAACGTTTCAAACCTAGACGAAGCAGCAGCTGGTCTAGATATCGTAACTGAAGCTCGCGAGCAAGAATTAACGACAGTTATGTCGAACAGCTTTGGTTTCGGTGGTACTAACGCAACACTAGTTATCAAAAAGTACCAAGACTAAACCTCGAATTAGTTTGAAGGTTTCCAGAGCTTGATCAGTGCTTATATTTAATAACGCTGATTGAACAGACGCAGACTCTGTCTCCTGGAGAGCGAGACAGGATCCTTTTGTTCTGGATATTTGCCCGATTGTTTATCAGTCGGGCATTTTTCTTTCTACAACCTAATATTTCGTCCTGATCTTTCCCCATGACTTTAATTACCCTCGACAGTGACTAGGTAATTTTGCACAATCATTTCAATTCACTCTTTATAGAAAGTACCCGCCACATGAAAATCTTAATTGATGAAAATATGCCTTACGCAGAAGATTTGTTTAGTCAGCTAGGTGACGTAACAATGAAATCTGGTCGAACGTTAACTGCTGACGATTTAGTGGATGTAGATGCTCTGATGATTCGCTCAGTGACTAAAGTTAACGAAGCTTTGATTAGCAAGGCCAACAAACTTAAATTCGTTGGAACCGCAACAGCAGGTATGGATCACGTCGACCAAGAACTCATGAAAGAACGAGGTATCTTTTTCACTGCTGCACCAGGCTGTAACAAAGTTGGTGTCGCTGAGTATGCGTTTAGTGCAATGATGGTTCTGGCACAACAACACGGTTTTTCTGTATTTGATAAAACGGTGGGTATTATTGGTTGTGGCCAAGTAGGTAGCTACCTGGCTAAATGCCTACAGGGTATTGGGATTAAAGTTCTTTTAAATGATCCACTGAAGCAAGCAGAAGGTGATACCCGTGAATTTACGGAACTTTCAACACTGCTTGAACAGTCGGATGTTATTACCCTACATACACCTATAACTAAAACAGGTGACTACCCAACTCACCACCTGATTAATGAGACGGTTCTAAATAACCTACGTCATGATCAAATTCTAATTAATGCAGCGCGTGGCCCAATTGTTGATAACACAGCGCTGAAGGCGCGCCTTCAGAAAAATGATGGTTTTATCGCAGTATTAGATGTATTTGAGTTTGAACCTGAAGTGGATATGGAGCTGCTACCATTATTAGCATTTGCTACACCACATGTAGCAGGCTACGGTTTGGAAGGTAAAGCTCGTGGTACAACGATGATTTTTAACAGCTATTGTGAGTTTTTAGGTAATGACCAACGTGCGTACGCGAGTGACTTATTACCTACAGCACCAGTACCTGCAATGAAATTAGATCGCGCTTGGGATGAAGCAACACTGCACAATTTGACTCAGTTGATTTATGATGTGCGCAAAGACGATGCGTTGTTCCGTCGTAATATCGCTACGCCTGGGTCTTTCGACAAAATGCGTAAAGAGTATTGGGACCGTAGAGAGTACAGCGCAATCGAGTTATCGGGCGATGAAAACTGCAATTTAGCACCCCTTGCTAAACTCGGTTTTATGATAAAGCCAACTTTATAAAAGAGAGAAACAATGAGCCAAGAATTTAATATTGCTATTTTAGGTGCAACTGGTGCGGTTGGTGAAACCATCCTTGAAGTACTTAAAGAGCGTAAATTCCCTGTTGGAGAAATGCACTTACTTGCAAGTGAACGTAGTGAAGGTAAAACTTCTCGTTTCAATGGCAAAACAATTCAAGTGCAAAACGTAGAAGACTTCGATTGGTCTCAAGTACATATTGCATTTTTCTCTGCTGGTAGTGATCTTTCTGAAAAATGGGCTCCAGTAGCAGCTGATGAAGGTGTTGTGGTTATCGACAATACTTCACGATTCCGTTACGAGTACGATGTTCCACTTGTCGTGCCTGAAGTGAACCCAGAAGCAATTGCAGAGTTTCGTAACCGCAACATTATTGCGAACCCAAACTGTTCTACGATCCAAATGCTTGTAGCACTTAAACCGATTCATGATGAAGTAGGCCTAGAACGTATTAACGTATCGACGTACCAATCAGTGTCTGGTGCAGGTAAAACCGGCATTGATGAGTTAGCGGGTCAAACTGCGAGACTATTGAATGGTATGCCTGCAGAGCCTTCGGCTTTCTCTCAGCAGATCGCGTTTAACTGTATTCCTCAAATTGATGAGTTTACAGAGAACGGCTACACTCGCGAAGAAATGAAGATGGTTTGGGAAACTCAAAAAATCTTTAACGATTCTTCAATTACAGTTAACCCTACATGTGTACGTGTTCCTGTATTCTACGGTCACGCAGAATCTCTACATGTTGAAACTCGTTCACCAATTGGCGCTGATCAAGTTATCCAACTTCTAGAAAACACCGAAGGCGTTGAAGTATTCCAGAACCTAGATTTCCCAACTCAAGTTCGTGACTCCGGTGGTAAAGACCACGTAATGGTCGGCCGTATTCGTAATGATATTAGCCACCATAGCGGAATCAACATGTGGGTTGTGGCTGATAACGTTCGTAAGGGCGCAGCAACTAACGCAGTTCAAATTGCCGAAGTTCTGATCCGTGATTACTTTTAATCCGTCATAGCTTTGAAATGTAAGGCCTCACTAATTAGTGGGGCTTTTTCGTAATATCGATGGAATGATATGCGATATGAAGAGAGTTCTTTGTATTTATCGCTGCTGTGACACATTTTTTGTCTTCCCTCCTATAGTTTTACGGCATTTATCCGATATATTTAATAGATCATAATTTTTATTCGTTCCCAAGCACATAGCTGAGCCTTATATGCGTCAAATTTTTAAGCGTTTGTTAATGCCGTTAGCACTAGCAGCCGCGACTCAGATTTCTATTGTTCAAGCAGATACTATTCGAGTTGTTGGCCCGAATGGTCAAGTTCAGACGTCTCCTACTTTTTCTGAACCCGTTCAAAGAGCAAGCCAACCATCTTCAACGAGTCAGCCGTCACGTTTTTATGGACCAACAAGGTCGGACGAAACGTTGTGGTCAATTGCCTCTAAATTACGTCCGGCAAATAATGTATCGGTTCAGCAAACCCTTTTTGCAATATACCGTTTGAACCCTCAAGCATTTGAAAACCAGAATATTCATAGTTTGCTTCCTTCAAGCAACCTAAGAGTTCCATCTTTAGCTCAAGTAAGAAGTACTTCCACACAACAAGCTGTAGCTATTATGGATTCTCATTTGGCGAAGCTAAATGTTTCTCCGCGACCACCNCGTGTTGTATCTCAACCCGTGCCTGCTACCCAGCCAAGAGTGGCAACTCCGAATCCGACCGTTAAGCCTCAAGAGCCAAAACCAGCGGTTGTTACGCAACCAAAAGTGCAAACTAACCCAACAGCTGGTGTTAATGCGCTAGAGCAACAGTTGGAAGTTTCGGAAACGGAACTGCTGGCGCTTGAAGAGAAAAATCATCAATTACGTTTAATGTTGTCTAACGTCCAGTCTGAAGTCGATGTACTTAAAGATGAATTGAGTGACGAAGACCGTATTCGCAGTGAAGTCGAAAAGCTACTGGCTGAAGAGCGCAAAAAAGTAGCTGAAGAGCAAAAAATGGCTCCGAGCGCATTGGATAAATTCTTATCCAATGGTTGGTTAGTCGCATTACTAGCGATTATTCCTGGTCTATTGATTGCTCTGATCGTAGTTGTTCTATTGGGACGTAAATCGAATAAAGAAGAAGATTCAGAAGAGCAAGAGCCTGTTCAACAGGTACAAGATACGAGTGCTGAGGCTCCGCCAATCACGATTAATGATGATCTGGACGACATGGATGACCTGTCTTTAGACGATGATCTGTTTGGTGATGACTCTGACACTGAAGCATTATTTGGCGATGATACTCTTGCTGAAGAAGACGACGTTTTTGCAGGGCTTGATAACGATGACTTAGACTTCAGCCTAGATGGAGATGAAGGTGACGATCCGTTTGCAAGCATTGGTGATGACGGCGACCTAGACGCTGGCTTTGACGATTTAGATAGCGCTACTGGTATTAGTGTTAATGGTGATGACAAAGCGTTAGGTCTAGAAGAGATGGAACGCGCACTCGATGAGTCTGTTGGTGATAGTGACGATTCGGCAGAGAGTGAATTTGACTTATCCGATGATAGCGCAATGTCGTCAGAAGATATTGAAGCATTACTTTCAGAAGATAGCCCGGCGGAAGACCTAGGGGCAGACGCGCTTGATCAGTCATTCTTGGACGACTTACTGTCGGCTGCCGATGATGGTGACAGTGACGATGAATTTGATATAGATGCGCTGATTTCGGATCAACAAGAACCGGAGCCGTCCTCTAAGCCAAGTGATGTCGATGAATCAGAGTTCGATTTGAGTGACGAATCTTTTGATTCGGGAATGGCTTCAGACGGTGATATTGACGATATTCTTTCTCAGTTTGAAAACGACTCTGACGAAGAAGCGGTTGATTACGTTGATGAGGCTGAACCAAGTGTTGGGGCCGAGAGTACAGATTTATTAGATGAATTACTCGAAGATGACGTAATTGATCTAGCGGAGTCAACAGACTTACTTGAAGACGTAATGAACGAGTCTGAATCGTTATCTGAAGAAGATGAATTTGACCCTCTTGCTGAGCTCGAAGAGCTTGCAGGCTTGCCGACCGATGAAAGCTTAGAGCTTGATGAAGATAGTACCGAGACTCTTGAAGATCTATTTGGTAACGATGACAAAGAAACCTTTGAGTTAGATGATAGTAGTACAGACCTGCTTGATGAGTTATTACAAGATGAAGCGGAAGAAAGCAGTGTAAACGAACTCGATATTTCTTTAGACAATGATGAAACTTTGGATGAATTATTGGCCGGGGACYCTGCGAATGAAGTAGAGCTTGATAGCAGTGAAAGCCTAGACCCATTCGACGACTTGTTAACTGAAGGCATAGATGAAAGCAGTGATTTTGAATCTGAGTTTGCTTCAGCATTAGAAAGCGAAGTCTCAGATACATCAGACTTAGACATTGATGCTTTAATTTCAGAAACAGAAGAGCTTGCGCCAGAGAAAGAAGTTGAAAGCGCAGAGTTAGAACAATCCCCTGAACAGGTACAAGATCTTGGCTTGGGTGTGGATGCTGAAGAGCAGTCACCAACGATAGAGCAAACGGAAGCGCCTAAGCCTGAAAGTGAGGTTGTTGAGCCATCTGTAGAAGAAGAGTTCAATAGCGAAGACTTCATTGATGATCTCTTTGACGCAGCACCAGAAACGGATGCGCTGTTGGATGATGTTCTTGGTTTGGAAGATAGTGTTGAGAATGAAGTTCAACCAGAAGCTTCAGCTCCTATCGAATCTGCAGAACCATCGAGTAGCGGTTCTGAACCCGTACAACCAGAAAATATCGTGCCGCCTGCCACTGAAGTGGAGTCTCCTGAATTTGAAGATGCTGAGGTTGGGACATTAGATGAACAGAGTCTAAGTGACCCTGAAGAAGAATTGGTTGAAGACTGGCTGTCTGAGGCTATTGATGACGTCGAGTCTTCGAGTGATTTCACTACCGATTTTGACTTCACACCAGAACTACAAGGCAGCGAAGGACTGGAATTTGAAGAAGATTCTGCAGAGCCTGTTACTTCACCTGAAAATGCGGACCTTACTCCGCCTGACCATGCTGAAGAGGCAGAAGCTGCTCCTTCTGAACCTGAAGTGTTGCCAGAAGAACCTGCTCCACTAGTTAATCCAGAACCAGAACCAGAACCAGAACCAGAACCGTCCGCTCCGGCTGAAAATATGCCAGAGTCGATTCCAAATGAATTTGGGGTTCCTCAGGATGATGACTGGCTGATAGATGATGAGTTAGAAGTTGCAGACGAACCTGCAATGGAGCCTGCACCAGAAGCTCCTACTGAACAGCCAGAACCAAGCGAAGAAGCTGAGTCTGACGAGTTGGCGATTGATGACTTAGAACTTCCAGAGTTCAACGAAGAAGATGCACTGGCGGAGTTTGACCTTGAACCTGAAGTTGCTGAAGAACCAGCAATGGAGCCTGCACCAGAAGTTCCTGCAGAACAGCCAGAACCAAGYGCAGRAGCTGAATCTGACGAATTGGCGATTGATGACTTAGAACTTCCAGAGYTCAACGAAGAAGATGCACTCGCGGAGTTTGACNTTGAGCCTGAAGTTGCTGAAGAACCAGCAATGGAGCCTGCACCAGAAGYTCCTGNAGARCAGCCNGAACCAAGTGCAGAAGCTGAATCTGACGANTTRGCGATTGATGATTTAGANCTTCCAGAGTTCAACGAAGAAGATGCACTGGCAGAGTTTGACCTTGAGCCTGAAGTTGTTGAAGAACCAGCAATGGAACCTGCACCAGACATTCCTACAGAGCAGCCAGAGCCAAGTGTAGAAGCTGAATCTGACGAATTAGCAATTGATGATTTAGAGCTTCCTGAATTCAACGAAGAAGATGCACTGGCAGATGTGACTAGTGAAGCCGATCATGACTCGCTTGAACAAGACTTACCTGATGAGCATGCTCAAGAAGCATTGAATGACTTTGAGTTACCTGAATATAACGAAGAAGATGCTATTGCAGATGCTGCTCAATTCGACAACCTTGAAGAAGCACATGAGCCAATTCCGCAAGAACCAAGTGCTGAGTTTGATGAAAGTGRGCTCCCAGAATATAACGAAGATGATGCCTTAGCGGATGCTTTTTCTGAGTCGACTCCTCAGCCGGAAACAGCGGTAAATGTTGAGAATGATTTATCTGACCAAGATGCTCTTCATGATTTGTTCGCTAGTACCGACGATTTAGTCGAACTAACAGAGTCTGATGAGTTTGGTGACTTCGATGAGTCTGCATTGGCTGAATTATTATCAGAAGACGTTCAAGATAGTGTTGATTCCATGTTTAGCCAACCGCTTGATGCAACATCTATTGATAGCGCTGGACTTAATATTGAAGCCATGCTTGAAGTTGGTGGTGAAGACTGGAACGGTTTTAGTTTATCTCCAGAGCAACAATCTGATCTTCCGAGCGATTTCCCCCCTGAAGAGCAAGCTGTATGGGACTCAGTTAAACAGCAGGTTGAACCAGAAATTCAGGAAGAAAACTGGGGCAATCAAGATGATTTAACTGAGCCAAGTTCCAAGACAAATCAGTTTATGACCATTGATGAGTTAATGGCTCAAGTTGATGGCGAAGGTGAACAAGTTAGCCCTGATGAAGAAGAGTTAAAACTGGATGTTGGGTTGAATGAATTCCCTGATGTTATCGGTGATATTGGTGAAGTCGATGTCGACAGTAACGCAGAAGCCGCAGGTAAATTGGATCTAGCGAAGATTTACATCGAAATGAGCGACCCACAAGGTGCGATTAAGTTACTTGAAGAAGCCATTGTAGATGGCGGAGATGAAATACGCCGGGAAGCTAAAAATCTGATTGATACGTTAAACGGTCGATAAACCATCTGAAAAACAAAAAGGGTAGCGTGAGCTACCCTTTATTTTTACTGGCTGCTGGCTCAGTAAAGGCGTTTGAGTATATACTTCTTTCCCCATTTTCAAAGAGAACAGAAACATGAGAATTGCTTTAGGTATTGAATATAACGGTACCCACTATTATGGTTGGCAGCGCCAACGTGATGTAAAAAGTGTCCAAGAGGAATTGGAAAAGGCTCTTTCAGTTGTTGCTAATCACCCTGTAGAAGTTCAGTGTGCCGGTCGTACTGATTCTGGTGTTCATGGCACAGGTCAGGTCGTTCACTTTGAAACAAATGTTACTAGAAAGATGGTGGCATGGACGATGGGCGCAAACGCTAATATGCCCAAAGATATTGCGGTTAGATGGGCTAAAGAGGTGCCTGAAGAGTTTCATGCACGCTTTACTGCCACCGCACGCCGTTATCGCTATGTGATTTTTAATCATGCATTACGCCCAGGTATCTTAAATTCAGGCGTGAGCCATTATCATGGTGACCTAGATGAAAAGAAAATGCACGAAGCAGGGCAGTACCTTTTAGGTGAAAATGATTTTACTTCTTTTAGAGCTATGCACTGCCAGTCACGTAGCCCTTGGCGTAATATGATCCACCTAAATGTGACTCGTCATGGTCATTACATTGTAATTGATATTAAAGCGAATGCATTCGTTCACCATATGGTACGTAATATTACTGGCAGCTTGATAGCGGTTGGTAAGGGTGAGCAGGATCCTAGTTGGATAAAGTGGCTCCTAGAGGCTAAAGACCGAAAATTAGCAGGTGCAACGGCAAAAGCGGAAGGATTGTACCTAGTTGATGTCGATTATCCTGAAAGTTTTGAGCTACCACGCGAACCTATCGGCCCATTATTCCTGCCTGATAATTTGAGCTAAATGTGAGACTTAGGTTCAAAAAACTTGGCGATTAGCCAAGTAATATAGGGTCAGAAAATAGGTACAACCAGTTTTTTATCTACACTCGCTGTTTTATGTGGTTTAATCCTGACGCATAAATCCAAATTTTATCTTTCGCAATTTTGCGTAAGAGCTATAGAGAAAGGTCTTCCATGAGTTGGCTTGAAAAGATTTTAGAAAAAAGCAACATCGTAACATCACGCAAAGCATCTATCCCAGAAGGTGTTTGGACTAAATGTACTTCTTGTGAGCAGGTTCTTTACCATGCTGAACTAGAGCGTAACCTAGAAGTATGTCCAAAATGTGACCATCACATGCGTATGAAAGCTCGTCGTCGTCTAGAAACGTTCCTAGACAAAAGTGAGCGCGTTGAATTGGGTTCTGAATTTGAACCACAAGATAAACTGAAGTTTAAAGATTCTAAGCGTTACAAAGAGCGAATTTCTGTGGCGCAAAAAAACAGCGGCGAAACTGATGCGCTAGTCGCAATGAAAGGTGAACTACTAGGTTTACCTATCGTTGCGTGTGCTTTTGAGTTCTCTTTCATGGGCGGCTCAATGGGTTCTGTTGTTGGTGCTCGTTTTGTGAAAGCTGTTGATGCGGCAATCGAAAACAACTGCGGTTTAGTATGTTTCTCTGCAAGTGGTGGTGCTCGTATGCAAGAGGCTCTAATGTCTCTAATGCAAATGGCAAAAACCAGTGCAGCGCTAGAGCGTTTGTCTGCTAAAGGTNTACCGTTCATTTCTGTAATGACAGACCCAACAATGGGCGGCGTATCTGCAAGTTTAGCAATGCTAGGCGATGTAAATATCGGTGAGCCTAAAGCGCTAATCGGTTTTGCTGGTCGTCGTGTTATCGAGCAAACTGTACGTGAAGACTTGCCAGAAGGTTTCCAGCGTAGTGAGTTCCTGCTTGAGCATGGTGCGATTGATATGATCGTAGACCGTCGTGAAATGCGTCAACGTGTAGCAAGCCTAGTTGCAAAAATGACCAATCAGCCTTCCCCATTAGTAGTTTCTGTGAACGATTCACCGAATGAAGCTACTTATGAAGTACCAGAAGCGCCAGAAAAAGGGTAAAGTACCATCTAACAAACCTACTTAATTATGGTTATGAGTTAGATGAGTCAACAACCTATTCCTCAAGCCACATCCTCTTTGGAGATGTGGCTTGATTATTTATCAAACATCCATACAAGTGCTATTGACCTAGGCTTAGAACGAGTTCAAGCCGTTGCTTCAAAAGCAAATCTCACCAAGCCTGCTAAGCACGTTATTACTGTCGCTGGAACCAATGGCAAGGGTTCTACGTGTGCTTTGATGGAAGCTATTCTTTTAGATGCTGGCTATTCAGTTGGCGTATACAGTTCTCCCCACTTAATTCGTTATAACGAACGTGTCCGTATCAACGGCCAAGATCTGTCTGATGAAAAGCTGGTTCAGTCATTCGACTTTATAGAAAAAGAACGTGGTGATATTAGCCTGAGCTTTTTTGAGTACGGTACGCTAGCAGCACTTTGTGCTTTTAAAATTGAGCAAGTTGATGTGGTATTGCTTGAAGTTGGCCTAGGCGGTCGGTTAGACGCGACTAATATTGTCGATCATGATATTTCTGTAATCACGAGCCTTGCTGTCGACCATGTAGATTGGCTTGGTGATGACATCAATGTCATTGGTTTTGAAAAGGCAGGTATCTACCGTGCTGGCAAACCAGCTATTTGTGGACAGCCTAAGCCTCCTGCAACGGTTGCTGCGCACGCTGACGATATCAAGGCCGAGTTCTACCAGGTGGGTATTCAATATACATACAAATTGAATGAGGTTTCTTGGGAGTGGCACAGTGGTGCTTTCCAACTTCTTGAGCTTCCTATACCTAACTTACCGCTTCCTAATGCTGCTACGGCGTTAATGGCACTCGGTACGTCTGAATTATATATCAGTGATGTTAATATCGTTAATGGATTGAAGAGTGCTCAACTGCCGGGGCGTATGCAAAAAGTCAGTGATGAGCCGATTGTGATCCTCGATGTGGCACATAACCCACATTCTGCGGAATATTTGGTTAACCAAGTCAAAACTAAATTTGCAGATAAGACTATTCACATGGTTGTGGCTATGCTGCATGACAAAGATATACCAACAACACTAGATGTATTGGCACCTATCGCTTCTTTCTATTATCCAGCGTCATTACAAGGGCCACGAGCAGCGTCAGCTAGCGAGCTTGTGAAGTGTCTACCTAATGAACCACAAGCATATAATAGCCCTGTTGAAGCATTTGAAGCTGCAATTTCTAAAGCAAACTCTCAAGATGTCATCCTAGTCGTAGGTTCTTTCCATACAGTAGGGGAAGTGCTCAACTATTGGGAAGAAAAAGGAAAATAGATGGCAAGTAAATTTCAAAGCCGACTCGTCGGAACCATCATTTTAGTATCGGTAGGCGTTATTGTTCTCCCCGATGTGTTAGATGGCAAGAAGCTCCATTACAAGGAAGAGTTTGCCAGCATTCCAATCAAGCCTGAGTTGGAAAGTGAGGTTGAGGTCTTCGAGGTTTTAGAGCCGATAGAAGATGATATCGCTTTACCTGAATCACCAGTTGAACAGACGATCGATAATGATGCTATTGTCGTGAATGAAAGTAAGAAAAATGATAGTGACTCAGTAAAGGTTGTTATTAAGGAAGTAGAAGAAAAAAATCTGTATCAAGATAGCGCTTGGATCATTCAATTGATGGCTTTGAAAAATGCTGATAATGCTAAGAATGTAGTTAAGGATTTACAACAGCGTGGATTCCAAGCTCATACAAAGCAAGAAAAGTCTTTTACTAGAGTAATTATTGGGCCGGATATTTCTAAATCTAAACTCGAGCGACAAATTAAGGAATTAGAAAAAATTACCGGTTCAAAAGGTCAATTGCTCAAATTTAAACCACTAAACCCATAAGAAAACGTTTGCGTCAGCATTTTTTCTGTTAAAATGCGCGCCAACTAAAGATGAAGAATTCATGAATTGGTTAGATTTTGTAATTTTAGGCGTGATCGGCTTCTCTGCTGTGATCAGTCTAGTCCGCGGTTTTGCTAAAGAAGCATTGTCGTTAGTTATTTGGTTTGGGGCATTTTTTATTGCCAGTCAGTACTACGCTAAATTAGCGGTGTACTTTACCAATATCGAAGATGATATGTTTCGTAACGGCGCCGCAATTGCAGCCTTATTCGTTGCAACACTGGTTGTCGGTGCGTTAATTAATTACGTTATCGGTCAGCTTGTGCAAAAAACAGGGCTATCAGGTACAGATAGAATTTTAGGGGTCGTATTCGGCGGCTTACGTGGCGTTCTAATTGTCTCTGCAGTACTGTTTTTTATGGATGCATTTACTGCATTCCCAAGTTCAGAATGGTGGAAGAGCTCGCAGTTGGTTCCTGAATTCAGCCGAATCATTGCGCCGTTCTTCGAGCATTTACAAGCAACATCTAGTTTCTTATCTGGCGCAATATAGCGCCAGTTACTGTCGAAAATTGAGGGTTAGGACATGTGTGGTATTGTTGGAATCGTGGGTTCAACACCTGTAAACCAGTCTATTTATGACGCATTAACGGTATTACAGCATCGTGGCCAAGATGCCGCGGGTATTTGTACCATAGAAAGCAATCGTTTCCGTCTGCGTAAAGCAAACGGTTTAGTAAAAGACGTTTTTGAAGCAAAGCACATGCAACGCCTACAAGGCAACGTTGGTATCGGCCATGTTCGTTACCCAACAGCAGGCAGTTCAAGCGCTTCTGAAGCTCAACCATTTTACGTGAACTCTCCATTTGGTATCACACTAGCACATAACGGTAACTTGACTAACGCGAGCGAAGTTCGTGAAAAGTTGTTTGAAAAAGACCGCCGTCATGTCAACACAACTTCGGATTCTGAAGTTCTACTTAACGTACTAGCGCACGAAATCGATACTGTTAAAGGTAATGTAACGTCTGCAGATGTTTTCCGCGCTGTTGCAAATGTTCACCGTACCATCCGTGGTGCTTATGCAGTGACGGCAATGATCATCGGACACGGCATGATTGCATTTCGTGACCCACATGGTATTCGTCCACTGTGTCTTGGTAAACGTGAAGTTAACGGTCGTACTGAGTACATGGTTGCGTCTGAATCTGTAGCACTAGACGCTGTTGGTTTTGACTTTATGCGTGACGTTGCTCCTGGTGAAGCTATTTACGCTACATTCGATGGTGAGCTATTCACTAAACAATGTGCAGATAACCCACAGCTAAACCCATGTATTTTTGAATTTGTTTACTTTGCTCGTCCAGATTCATTCATCGATAAAATCTCAGTTTACAGCGCACGCGTTGAGATGGGTGAAATGCTAGGTAAGCGAATCAAAGAAGAGTACGCCGACTTAGACATTGATGTTGTTATCCCTATTCCAGAAACATCTAATGATATTGCATTGCGAATCGCTCAAGCGATCGACAAGCCATACCGTCAAGGCTTCGTGAAAAACCGTTATGTTGGTCGTACTTTTATTATGCCTGGTCAGCAACAGCGTAAGAAGTCGGTTCGCCGTAAGCTCAACGCTATTCGCTCTGAGTTTAAAGGTAAGAATGTACTACTCGTTGATGACTCTATTGTACGCGGTACTACATCAGAACAGATCATTGAAATGGCTCGTGACTCTGGTGCAAATAAAGTATTCATGGTTTCAGCAGCTCCAGAAGTTCGCTTCCCTAATGTTTACGGTATCGATATGCCAAGTGCGACGGAGCTGATTGCTCATGGCCGTGATAACGAAACAATTTGTAAGCAGATTGGCGCAGACGCTTTGATTTTCCAAACTCTGCCTGACTTAATCTCTGCTGTTGGTATGGGAAACCAAGACATCTCTCGTTTTGATACTTCGGTATTTAACGGTGAGTATGTGACTGGGGATATCGACCAAGCTTACTTAGACTTCCTTGACTCGTTACGTAATGACGATTCAAAAACGGAACGTGAAATTGCGCAAGACTTAGCGAACCTAGAACTTCATAACGAAGGTGCATAAGCACTTCGTCAATGAGTTACTTGCTACTTTTTGCTTGTAGATAAAATAAAACCAGAGCTTAGGCTCTGGTTTTTTGTTTCTACGTGGCTGAACTGTAGAAAAGGTTCTGCTTACTTAATTCATATGAGCGCGTTCAGTCTTTTTAACATTTTAAATTGTTATGACTTAGCATGTGTGAATCAATGGATATGACACGCGATAATGAAGTCGATAAATAGTCGGACTTTTTCTGGCAAGTGGTCCTTGTGGTTATAAAGCATATAAATATCGCGAGGGTTAGCACTCCAATCCTCTAGCACCTGAACGAGGCTGCCATTCTCAATGTATTCACGGATCATGACATCTGGCATAAGGGTAATTCCTAACCCTTCTGAACAGGCCTCTCTAACAACATTCAGAGCATTGGCATTTAGGCGTCCTTTCTCTGAATTGACGACAGACTCGTCGTTTGAATTCGTGAGTTGCCACTTTATTAAAGGCGCCCCTTTCAATAGATGATGGTTGGTTAGTTCCTCTGCATGACGAGGTGCTGGGTGCGCGGCTAAGTAATCAGGACTTGCCACTAAGATATCTTTAACTCCACTGATCTTTCTTGCGATCAAACTGGAGTCTCGTTGTGGGCCTACGCGGAAGATCACGTCCCACTCGGTTGGATCAAGTTGATCATCTTGGTTGTTCAGAGCTAGTTCGATATTAATATCGGGATATAGCTTCATGAACTCGCTAAACATCGGCATCATCATACGTTTTGTGAGATTGGAAGGTGCCGATATTTTTATCTTCCCTGAAGCTCCTTTACACTCATCTGTTAACTCTTCAGCTGTGCTAGCGAGACGCTGCAATAAAGGGGAACATTCATTAAAAAAACGTTCACCAGCTTCTGTAAGAGAAAGTTTACGAGCGTGACGATTCAACAACCTTAGGTTTAAAGATTCCTCTAAGGCTTGTATACGTCTGGTTATGGTTGCAACAGGGATCATAGTTTTTCGTGAAGTTGCAGTGTAGCTTCCATTTTCAACAACCAGTCGAAACAGGTTCAAATCATCTAATTTCATAGTTCTGGACACATTTGTTTACTAATTAAGTTAATTTAAACGTAACTCTGCGATCAAAGCTTGCGTCACATCAACATGTTGCATTATTTACACATATCCTACATCTAGTACGAAATGCTATTAACAACCGCATCATTTGTATAAATAGCATTTTATTACTAAGTTTTATATTAATGTCTTTAAATTGATAATAATAAAAATTTACTCAATGCTTTGTGAGGCGCTAGCTTATGTACAAAACTCACAGTCAGCCAGTAACAACCTCGGCTCAAGAGTTACTTAATCAGAAATTGATCATGCTGGTCGATGATGACCCTATTTTTCGTCGAATTACCGGAGCTTATTTAGATGCTCAAGGTTATGACGTCATTGAAGCTGAAGATGGTTTAGATGCTTTGCGGAAACTGCGTACAGCAGAGCCTGATTTAGTGCTTTGTGATTTATCTATGCCAGTTTTAGACGGAATCGAATTGGTGGAAGAAATTAGCTTAGAGTATCCCTCTTTACCTTTGATTGTCGTGTCGGCGACTGACGAAATGTCTGATGTCGCAAAAGCGCTACGGTTTGGTATTAAGGATTTTCTGCCAAAACCGATAGAAAACCATGCTCATTTGGGCAGTGCTATCGAAAATACCCTTAAAGACTCTTTCGACCATTTGTCGGATCAGCGTGACTTTGCTAGCCAATGGTTCTGCGTTGATGGAGGAGGAGATATAGAAGAAGATCAGGAGCTACATTGGCACCTTAGTTATCTTCAAGAAAATCCAAGCGCAGCCCGAGACTTACTCCACGCACTTCTGCCAGACAAAGATACGTCGCAGGGAAGTTGGCGCTGTTCTTATCGTCTATTGCAATCTATCGAAGTAATGCCGCTAGTTTTTGACTACGCATGGCTAATGAACGGGCAGTTTGCTTTTTATCTTGTTGATTCGTCGTCAACAGATGGTGGAGGCGTTGCGACAACTCTGCTAGTGCGCGCTTTATTCCACGATTATTTACGGAACTTGAAAAGCTACAGCGCAGACTTGAAAGATATGGCTGAAATTCTAGAGAAAGGAATCAATTGCTCCAAGTGCGCGGCACCGGTGAATGCGCTCTTTGGGGTGGCAGACCTATCTGAGGGAACACTATCTATTTTGCCTGCAGGATTAGACGGGCAGTGGTCTAACGGTTACATCAATAAGCATATCGCAGCGGGTGAGCAATTGGGGAACAATTGTATAAAGAACTTTATCACTCAAAATTTGGATGTTCGTTCTGGCTGTCAGATGACACTAAGCTGTCTAGGTGCATCAAGTTTTAGCCTTGATATACATCAAGGCTCAACCAATTAACCTTATTTTTCATCGGTTTTTGTTAATCGTTCGGTAGGGTATAGTTGCCAGTATTGGTTGCTATACCACTATTTTTACGTTTTTGTAACGAACTGTAGTAGGTAGCCACAAATCAAACTACCTATAATGAGAACGAGCAAATGTCTGATAGCAAAGATTTCAAAGACCCATTCAATATCTTTTACCTACTTGGTTTTATTGGCGTATTATTAGCTGTACCGCTGCTACCCGCAACATTGACAGTGATTCGTGTGCTTAATGGGTATGCAACCTTTTAAAAACAGCTGGAGGCTACTATCAGTATTCGTCAACTTAGTCTGAATTTTGTTGGTGGCCTTAGTTTAGTTCTCGCTTTTCTAGGCATTATCTTACCTCTCCTCCCAACAACTCCTTTTTTACTTCTTGCCAGTGCCTGCTTTATGCRCAGCAGCCCAAGGTTTTATCGCTGGATGCATGAGCATCCTAGATTAGGTCCGTTGCTTACCAATTGGTATGAAAACGGTGCGGTCACAAAACAAGTAAAAAATCGAGGTCTGTTTTTTATCCTGCTCAGTTTTTCATTTTCAATTTATTTTGCGCCAGTCCCTTGGGTTAAAGGGTTCTTAATCTTAGTTTTAGTTATTTTATTATCTTGGTTTCTTCGTTTACCAACGCATGAGTTAGTTGCTGACGGCGAAGAAAATCACTAACATTGGTAGAAGTGTGCCTGCTTTTGAAGTGGGCGTTTAATTTTTCAGCAGCATTGGCCTTTATACCTATGCAACTGACGTTCATTAGCTATTTCCCCTACGAATAATCATAACTAATCAGGGTAAGCTACCAATTAAGTAACGGTATTATGACTACAGCAACTATTTCCCAGATCAAAGCAAGCATCAAAAGTATTCCTGATTACCCAAAAGCAGGTATTTTATTCCGTGATGTGACTAGCCTTATGGAAGACGCTGCCGCGTACAAAGCGACTATCCAAGTATTAGTAGAACAATACAAAGATATGGGTTTCACCAAAATTGTTGGTACTGAAGCTCGCGGGTTTTTATTCGGAGCTCCTTTAGCTCTTGAGCTTGGTGTTGGCTTTATTCCAGTGCGCAAGCCAGGCAAGTTACCACGTAAAACAATCGCTCAAACGTATGACTTAGAATACGGCACTGATACGTTGGAAATTCATACCGACGCAATTGTTGAAGGCGATAAAGTACTTATGGTCGATGATCTGCTAGCAACTGGCGGTACGATTGAAGCGACAACCAAACTAATTCGTCAATTAGGCGGTAATGTTGATCATGCTGCATTCGTCATCAACCTACCAGAAATCGGTGGTGATAAGCGTTTAGAAGGTCTTGGCCTTGAAGTGTTCAGCATCTGCGAATTTGACGGTCATTAATCCTTTCGGAAATATTCATGAGTTATCTTGCGTTAGCGCGAAAATGGCGACCAACTAAATTTAATGAAGTAGTTGGTCAAGCCCATGTATTAACCGCACTAGAAAATGCGTTAAGCCAGAACCGTTTGCATCATGCTTACTTGTTCAGCGGGACGCGTGGTGTGGGCAAAACAACGATAGGTCGTTTGTTTGCAAAAGGTTTGAACTGCGAAACGGGGATCACCTCTACACCTTGTGGTGAATGTTCAACTTGTAAAGAAATTGATGAGGGACGTTTTGTCGATCTTTTAGAGATCGATGCAGCGTCACGCACAAAAGTCGAAGACACACGTGAGCTCCTAGATAACGTTCAATACAAACCTGCACGTGGCCGCTTTAAGGTTTACCTTATTGATGAAGTCCACATGCTGTCTAGACACAGTTTCAATGCATTGCTTAAAACGCTTGAAGAGCCGCCTGAATATGTGAAGTTTTTGCTTGCGACTACCGATCCTCAAAAGCTCCCTGTTACCATCCTGTCGCGTTGCTTACAGTTCCATCTTAAGCCAATTAGCGTAGATAACATTCATGAGCAGTTGGATACGATTCTAGAGCAGGAACAGGTTAAGTCAGAGCCAAGAGCTTTAGGCATGATCTCTCACGCCGCTGATGGCAGTATGCGTGATGCGCTGAGTCTGACGGATCAAGCGATTGCATTAGGTAATGGTACTATAGCCACTGAGCTTGTTGCCCATATGCTGGGTACGCTAGATACAGACCAAGCTATTCACTTGCTTGAAGCGATTAGCCAGAAGCAACCACAAGTTGCGATGGATGCGATTCAAAAGCTTGCAGAAAACGGCATTGAATGGGATGGCTTACTAAGCCAGCTTGCTACTCAGTTACATCGTCTTGCGATGTATCAAGCCTTGCCTGCTAGTTTAGATAAAGCACAGCCGGATGCTGAGAAAATAGAGTTACTCAGTCAGGCACTATCACCGCAAGATATTCAGCTTTACTACCAAATTGTATTGAAAGGTCGTCAAGACTTACCGTTATCACCCGCTGCTAAAGTGGGTGTTGAAATGGTCGTGCTGCGTATGTTGGCTTTCCGCCCTGCAACGCAAGTTCAGCCGAGTGCTATTAGCACTGATGCTGCAGCGCCAATAAGTACGCCAGAAGTGAGTGCACCCGTTCAAAGGCCTGCACAGGCGCAATCCACGGCTCAGCCATCGACTGCACCAGTACAGAATCAGCGTCCTCAGCAACCTGTTCAGCAAGCGCAATACCAGCAGGTACCACAACCTCAGCATCAACAACCGACAATGGCTCCACCGTCGTACAATGAACCGGAATATGTTCCTGAACAGTACGATTCCGCGCCAATGTACGATGAACGCCCAAGTTATGCGCTTAATAACCCACAAGAGAGTTATCAGGCACAAGGTCAGCAGCCTGAGTCACCTAGCAATCCGCCTAGCGCTCCACCAGCGGCTCCTGCAGTTGCGTCTAACCCTGTAAGTGGGTTGCGTCACCAGTTGCGTTCTCAGCGTCGTGGGGGGCAGTCTAATGCCGATAAAGGCTCAACGGGTTCTGCGCCAAAAAAGGCTAAAGCGGCACCGACTAAATCATCAGTTCTAGAGCGTGTTGCCCAGCAACATGGTAGTTCTGAGTGGGTGTCGCCGACTTCTCAAGCTCCGAAGGAAGAAGCGCCAGAAAACGAATCTTATCGTTGGAAGCCTTCTAAGCCAGAGGTGAAAGAGAAAACGACCAAATTAAGCCCAACTCAGATCAAGAAAGCGCTTGAGCATATTAAAACGCCGGAAATGGTAGAGAAGCTATTACAAGAGTCGATTGCACAAGATCAGTGGACATCAACGATTCACAAGCTAGAAACGGCAAAGCTAGTGGAACAATTAGCGTTAAACTCTGTCTTTAAAAAGGACGGAGCTTCAATATCCCTAACTTTACGTGCTAGCCAGGCGCATCTGAATACTGACCGCGCTCAAAGTGAACTGTTACAAGCCTTAAATATAGTGCTTGGTGAGGAGTGTCACTTAAGTGTTGATATCGGTGAAGGTGGGGAAACCCCACTGGAGTTAAGAGATAAGCTCTACCAAGAAAAGTTGACGCACGCATTTTCAAGCTTAGAAAATGATACGAATGTTCAATTTATTGAGCGACGATTTGCAGCTGAGCTCGATCGTGATAGCGTTCGCCCAATTTAAGAAGATTAATCCAATATACGAT
>NZ_JAKJSW010000003.1:0-30038 GCF_050337375.1 Vibrio makurazakiensis
CTGTAAATGCTCAATGGAGCTGAGTGAGCAAGCCCGTGAAAGAAAGAAAGACAAGACCTGTTAATTTAGACTTACAGACCATCCACTTTCCTATCACTGCAATAGCATCGATCCTGCACCGTGTGTCTGGGGTGATTACCTTTGTTGCGATTGGAATTTTGCTTTGGTTACTATCTATTTCCCTCTCCTCCCCAGTAGGCTTTATGGAAGCAAAAGACATTGTCGACGGCTTTTTCGTTAAGTTTATTCTTTGGGGCATATTAACCGCTTTGGCTTACCACATTGCTGGTGGTATTCGTCACCTACTGATGGATCTTGGCCACTTTGAAGAACTAGAATCTGGCGCTAAGAGTGCTAAGGTAACCTTCGTTGCGACAGCGGTATTATCTGTACTGGCGGGGATTTTAGTATGGTAAACAACGTATCTACTTTTGGTCGTAATGGTGTACACGATTTCCTACTAATCCGTGCTACTGCAATCATTATGACTCTTTACACTATCTACCTAATCAGCTTCTGTGCTTTTTCTGGTGATATCTCTTACGTATCTTGGACGCAATTCTTTGGTGGTACTTTCACTAAAGCATTCACCATGTTGGCGCTAACTTCTGTACTAATCCATGCTTGGATTGGTTTGTGGCAGGTTCTTACTGACTACATCAAATGCGCGAAACTACGCGGTGGCCTTCAATTAGGTGTTATCGCTGTCCTATTCGGATATTTCTTCTCTGGTCTGTTTATTTTGTGGGGTGCGTAAGTGACTATTCCTGTTCGTGAGTTTGATGCCGTAGTTATTGGCGCTGGTGGTGCAGGTATGCGTGCCGCACTACAAATTTCAGAGCAAGGCCTATCTTGTGCTTTGCTGTCTAAAGTTTTCCCTACTCGTTCTCATACAGTATCTGCTCAAGGTGGTATTACCGTTGCTCTTGGTAATGCGCATGAAGATCACTGGGAACAACACATGTACGACACTGTGAAAGGTTCTGATTATATTGGCGACCAAGATGCAATCGAATACATGTGTAAAAATGGCCCTGAATCTGTAATCGAGCTTGAAAAAATGGGTCTACCGTTTTCTCGTTTTGATAACGGTACTATCTACCAACGTCCATTTGGTGGCCAGTCTAAAAACTTTGGTGGTGAGCAAGCTGCTCGTACTGCAGCTGCAGCAGACCGTACTGGTCACGCGCTTCTTCATACGCTTTACCAACAAAATATTAAACATAAAACGACAGTTTTCTCTGAGTGGTACGCACTTGATCTTGTGAAAAACGAAGACGGTGCAATTCTAGGTACAACTGCTCTTTGCATGGAAACTGGCGAAGTTTGTTACTTCAAAGCGAAAGCAACCATTCTTGCAACCGGTGGTGCAGGTCGTATCTACGCATCGACAACAAATGCACACATTAACACTGGCGACGGTGTTGGTATGGCTATTCGTGCGGGTGTTCCAATGCAAGATATCGAAATGTGGCAGTTCCACCCAACGGGTATTGCTGGCGCTGGTGTACTTGTAACCGAAGGTTGTCGTGGCGAAGGTGGTTACCTTCTAAACAAAGACGGCGAACGCTTCATGGAACGTTATGCGCCGAATGCTAAAGACTTAGCTGGTCGTGACGTTGTTGCTCGTTCAATGATGGTTGAGATTCGTGAAGGTCGCGGTTGCGATGGTCCTTGGGGGCCACATATCAAGCTTAAGCTTGACCACCTAGGTAAAGAGACACTTGAGTCTCGTCTTCCTGGTGTATGTGAACTTTCTCGTACTTTTGCTCACGTCGACCCAGTAAAAGAGCCGATTCCAGTAATCCCAACATGTCATTACATGATGGGTGGTGTACCGACTCAAGTTTCAGGTCAAGCAATCAAGCAAACTGAAGACGGTACTGACGTTGAAATTCAAGGTCTATTCGCTTGTGGTGAGATTGCATCTGTTTCAGTTCATGGTGCGAACCGTCTAGGTGGTAACTCACTACTTGATTTGGTTGTATTTGGCCGCGCGACAGGTTTACACCTAGGCGAAACGCTGAATAAGCAAGCTGAAGCGAAACCAGCGACTGAAGAAGATATTGCGCGTTCTTTAGAACGTTATAACCGCTGGGAAAATAGTACTAGTGGCGAAGATCCTGCACAAATCCGTAAAGACTTACAGCAATGTATGCAAAATAACTTCTCGGTATTCCGTGAAGGTAAAGCTATGGCTGAAGGTCTAGAAGAACTTAAAGTAATTCGTGAACGTCTGAAAAATGCTCACCTTTCTGACAAGTCAACAGAGTTCAACACTCAACGTATTGAATGTTTAGAGCTTGAAAACTTGATGGAAACTGCATTTGCGACAGCGGTTGCTGCAAACTTCCGTACAGAAAGTCGTGGAGCTCATGCTCGTTTTGACTATCCAGATCGTGATGATGCTCAATGGCTATGTCACTCTCTTTACAACCCTGAGTCAGAAAGCATGACTAAGCGTGGTGTAAATATGGAACCAGTTCATCGCGAAGCGTTCCCACCAAAAGCTCGTACATACTAAGGAGATATGACAATGAAACTGAATTTCTCTGTGTATCGTTACAACCCTGATGTCGATCAGAAGCCTTACATGAAAGAATACATTCTTGAGGCGGATGAAGGCTCAGATATGATGCTTTTGGATGCTCTGATTCTTCTTAAAGAACAAGATCCAACACTGGCATTCCGTCGCTCTTGTCGTGAAGGTGTTTGTGGTTCTGATGGCTTAAACATGAACGGTAAAAATGGTCTAGCTTGTATCACACCGCTTTCTGCGCTGTCTGATCAAGATAAGATTGTGATCCGTCCACTGCCAGGTCTACCAGTTGTTCGTGACTTAATTGTCGATATGACTCAGTTCTACGATAACTACGAAAAAGTGAAGCCGTTCCTTGTTTCTGAAGGTAACGTTCCGCCGGCTCGTGAGAACTTACAAAGCCCTGATGAGCGTGCTCATTTAGATGGATTGTACGAATGTATCATGTGTGCATGTTGTACTACTTCATGCCCATCTTTCTGGTGGAACCCGGATAAATTCATCGGACCAGCAGGTCTGCTAGCAGCGTACCGTTGGCTAATTGATAGCCGCGATACGGCTACAGATGAACGTCTGTCAGATCTTGATGATGCATTTAGCGTTTTTCGTTGCCATGGCATCATGAATTGTGTAAGTGTTTGTCCTAAGGGACTAAATCCAACGAAAGCCATTGGCCATATTAAGTCGATGCTTGTGAATCGTTCGGTTTAAGAAATAACAAAATTGCCGCCCTTGAAGTTTTGGGGCGGCCTTTTAATAGCTCGGCTTTAGACCGCAGCAAACGTGAAACCTACAGGTTAAGGGAATATATGCACAACGGCGTGATGAAGGCATGGCTCGAGTCTTCACACTTGGCTGGCGCCAATGCAACTTATGTAGAAGAACTCTACGAACTGTATCTAAGTGATCCCGATCTGGTTAGTGATGAGTGGAAACGTGTATTTGAAGACTTGCCTGTGCAATCTTCAGAAGTGGTTGAACAACCGCATTCACGTGTTCGCGAATACTTCAGACGACTCGCCCAAGAGACAAAGCATTACAACGTCCAAGTTAGTGATCCTGATGTCGATGCTAAACAAGTAAAAGTACTGCAACTTATCAATGCTTATCGATTCCGAGGGCATCAAGCTGCAAATCTAGACCCATTGGGTTTATGGAAAAGAGATACAGTTGCTGAACTGGATCCTTCTTTCCACAATCTTACCGAAGACGATTTCAACGAAACGTTCAATGTTGGCTCTTTTGCTATTGGTCAAGAGACCATGGTACTTAAAGACCTGCATAAAGCTCTAAAGCAAACGTATTGTGGTTCTATCGGTGCAGAATACATGCACATGACTAACACTGAACAAAAACGTTGGATCCAACAGCGTCTTGAATCAGTTTCTGGTCAGCCATCATTCAACCATGAAGAAAAACAATCTTTCCTTGAAGAGCTTACTGCTGCTGAAGGTCTTGAGCGCTACTTAGGTGCTAAGTTCCCTGGCGCGAAACGCTTCTCTCTAGAAGGTGGTGATGCTCTTATCCCAATGACGAAAGAAATTATTCGTCATGCTGGTGGACAAGGGATGCGTGAAGTCGTCGTTGGTATGGCTCACCGTGGTCGTTTGAACATGCTTGTAAACGTGCTTGGTAAAAAACCTCAAGACTTGTTTGATGAGTTTGCTGGTAAGCATGATGATACATGGGGTACTGGCGACGTTAAATACCACCAAGGTTTCTCTGCGGACTTCGCAACGCCAGGTGGCAATGTACATTTAGCGTTAGCATTTAACCCGTCTCACCTAGAAATCGTAAACCCTGTAGTTATTGGTTCTGTACGTGCTCGCCAAGATCGTCTGGACGATAAAAATGGCAGCAGCGTTCTTCCAATTACGATTCACGGTGACTCTGCAATCGCAGGGCAAGGTGTAGTTCAAGAGACATTCAACATGTCTCAAGCTCGTGGTTTCTGTGTTGGCGGTACGGTACGTATTGTTGTGAACAACCAAGTTGGTTTTACAACGTCAAACCCTCGCGATACACGTTCGACTATGTACTGTACTGATATCGCTAAGATGGTGCAGGCTCCAATCTTCCACGTGAATTCCGATGACCCAGAGGCTGTAGCTTTTGTTGCTCGCCTAGCACTGGATTATCGTAATACATTTAAACGTGATGTTGTTATCGACTTGGTATGTTACCGCCGTCATGGCCATAACGAAGCAGATGAGCCGAATGCGACTCAGCCTCTTATGTACCAAAAAATCAAAAAACACCCGACTCCACGTAAGCTATATGCAGACGTTTTGATTGATCGCGGTGAATTTGATATCGAAACAGCAACTCAGCTTGTTAACGAATATCGTGATGCATTAGATCATGGTGAAGTCGTTGTTAAAGAGTGGCGACCAATGGCGCTACACTCTGTTGACTGGGCTCCTTACTTGGGGCACGACTGGAACATCGAATGGGATAACGAAGTTGAACTTGAGCGTCTAAAAGAGCTTGGTACAAAACTTTGTCAATACCCAGACAGCCACAAGCTTCAAAGCCGTGTAAACAAGCTATATAACGATCGTACTGCAATGGTTAATGGCGAAAAAGCTATTGATTGGGGTATGGCTGAAACTCTAGCTTATGCAACGCTTGTTGATGATGGTAAGCGTATTCGTATCTCTGGTCAGGATTCTGGTCGTGGTACGTTCTTCCACCGTCACTCAGTACTGCATAACCAAAGCGACGCAAGCACTTACGTACCACTTGCTAACATTCACGATAAGCAGGGTCCTTTCCAAGTATTTGACTCGGTGTTGTCTGAAGAAGCTGTTCTTGCATTNGAATATGGTTACGCAACTGCTGAACCGAGTGGTTTAACGCTATGGGAAGCGCAGTTTGGTGATTTTGCCAATGGTGCTCAAGTAGTTATTGACCAATTCATTTCGTCAGGTGAGCAAAAGTGGGCACGTCTATGTGGCCTAACAATGCTACTTCCTCACGGTTATGAAGGCCAAGGTCCAGAGCACTCTTCAGCTCGTTTAGAGCGTTACTTGCAATTATGTGCTGAACAAAATATGCAAGTTGTCGTTCCATCAACACCTGCTCAGGTGTATCACATGATCCGTCGCCAAGTTGTTAGACCAATGCGACGTCCATTAATTGTGATGTCTCCTAAGTCTTTACTTCGTCACCCACTATGTACGTCTTCACTTGAAGACCTAGCGCAAGGTACTTTCCAACCAGCGATTGCTGAAGTTGATGACTTAGCGCCAGAAAACGTGAAACGCGTAGTGTTCTGTTCAGGTAAGGTTTACTTCGACTTACTAGAGCAGCGTCGTAAGAACGAGCAAGATGATGTAGCTATCGTACGTATTGAGCAAATTTACCCATTCCCGAAAGAAGATGTAGAAGCTGCTATCGCACAATACACGAATGTTGAAGATTACGTTTGGTGTCAAGAAGAACCACAAAACCAAGGTGCTTGGTACAGTAGTCAACATAACTTCCGTGCTGCCATTCCTACTGGTGCTGATCTTAAGTATGCAGGTCGTCCTGCGTCAGCGTCTCCTGCTGTAGGTTACATGTCAGTACACTTGAAACAACAGAAAGCGTTAATTGACGACGCTCTGACCCTAATTAAGAACTAGAAGTAAAAGGAAGACACGGATATGACAATTGAAATTCTGGTTCCAGACTTACCTGAATCAGTGGCTGACGCAACAGTAGCAACATGGCATAAAAAACCAGGCGAAGCCGTTGCTCGTGATGAAGTCATTGTAGATATCGAAACTGATAAAGTTGTTCTAGAAGTTCCAGCTCCTGAAGCTGGTGTTTTAGAAGCAATTCTTGAAGAAGAAGGTGCAACAGTACTTTCTAAACAGCTTCTTGCAAAGATTAAACCTGGCGCAGTAGCCGGCGAACCAACGAAAGATACGACTGAAGACACAGAAGCATCTCCTGATAAGCGTCACAAAGCTGCGCTGACAGAAGAAAGCAACGATGCACTTAGCCCTGCTGTTCGTCGCTTACTTGCTGAAAACAATCTCGAAGCAAGCCAAGTTAAAGGCACAGGCGTTGGCGGTCGAATCACTCGTGAAGATATCGACGCACATTTAGCTGCGGCTAAATCGGCTCCTGCTGCTAAAGAGGAAGCCGTTCAAGCTCCTGCAG
This sequence comes from Vibrio makurazakiensis, assembly GCF_050337375.1. Classification (NCBI taxonomy): domain Bacteria; kingdom Pseudomonadati; phylum Pseudomonadota; class Gammaproteobacteria; order Vibrionales; family Vibrionaceae; genus Vibrio; species Vibrio makurazakiensis. Next base: position 6,689 of record NZ_JAKJSW010000003.1, read on the forward strand.
CAGCTCGTAGCCAAAAACGTGTACCTATGACTCGCCTGCGTAAGACTGTTGCAAACCGTCTTCTAGAAGCGAAGAACAGTACAGCAATGCTTACAACGTTTAACGAAGTAAACATGAAGCCAATCATGGATCTTCGTAAACAGTACAAAGACCAATTCGAGAAGCGTCATGATACGCGTCTTGGTTTCATGTCTTTCTACGTGAAAGCGGTAACAGAAGCACTAAAACGTTTCCCAGAAGTTAATGCTTCAATTGATGGTACAGATATCGTTTACCACAACTACTTTGATATTAGCATGGCGGTATCAACGCCACGTGGTCTAGTGACACCAGTGCTGAAAGACTGTGACACTCTAGGCTTCGCTGATATTGAAAAAGGTATTAAAGAGCTCGCAATCAAAGGCCGTGACGGTAAGTTAACGGTTGAAGAGCTAATCGGTGGTAACTTTACTATCACTAACGGTGGTGTATTTGGTTCGTTGATGTCTACTCCGATCATTAACCCGCCACAGTCAGCAATTCTTGGTATGCATAAAATCCAAGAACGCCYAATGGCTGTTGATGGGAAAGTAGAAATTCTGCCAATGATGTACCTAGCGTTGTCTTACGACCACCGTCTAATCGATGGTCGTGAGTCAGTAGGTTTCTTGGTTACCATCAAAGAATTGCTAGAAGATCCAGCTCGTCTATTACTTGATGTATAAGCCGAGAACATAATGGGAATAGCCTTTGGCTTACTCCCATTTTTAACAGGCTAAATATGCTCACATTTAGCCTGTTTTATCGAGTTTTCGATAAAATTTAGAAGCACCCTACGTTGTAGACTCAGCGCTGCTGCATGTCTAATGGAAATAATAAATCCCTTTAGGGATAAACAAATGGAATAACAAAATGAATTTGCATGAATATCAAGCCAAACAGCTGTTTGCAGAATTCGGTTTGCCTGTACCAGAAGGTTTCGCTTGTGATACTGCTCAAGAAGCTTTCGAAGCTGCTGGCCGTATCAGCACTGAAAAGAAAGTTGTTAAGTGTCAAGTACACGCTGGTGGCCGTGGTAAAGCGGGTGGCGTAGAGCTTCATGACACTAAAGAAGGTGTTAAAGAATTTGCTCAAAAGTGGCTAGGTAAAAACCTAGTGACTTACCAAACAGATGCTAATGGTCAGCCTGTAACAAAGATCCTAGTTGAAGAAGCATCAAACATTGCTAACGAACTTTACCTTGGTGCTGTTGTTGACCGTGCAACTCGCAAAATTGTATTCATGGCGTCAACTGAAGGCGGTGTGGACATTGAGAAGATCGCTGAAGAAACTCCAGAGTTGATTCACCAATCAGCGATTGATCCTCTAGTTGGCCCTCAAGCTTACCAAGGCCGCGAACTGGCATTCAAACTTGGCTTAGCTGGCGACCAAATTAAACAGTTCGTTAAGATCTTCATGGGTCTTGGTGAAATGTTCGCTCAGTACGATCTAGCTCTACTAGAAATTAACCCGCTTGTTATTACAAATGAAGGTAACCTTCTTTGTCTAGACGGCAAGATCAACATTGACTCAAACGCAATGTACCGTCAGCCAAAACTTCGTGAAATGCACGATCCTTCACAAGAAGACGAGCGCGAAGCACACGCAGCTCAGTGGGAACTGAACTACGTAGCTCTTGATGGCAACGTTGGCTGTATGGTTAACGGTGCAGGCCTTGCTATGGGTACGATGGATATCGTAAACCTACACGGCGGCAAACCAGCAAACTTCCTTGATGTAGGCGGCGGCGCAACGAAAGAGCGTGTAGCTGAAGCATTTAAGATCATCCTTTCTGATGACAATGTTAAAGCAGTACTAGTTAACATCTTTGGTGGCATCGTTCGTTGTGACATGATCGCTGAAGGTATTATCGGTGCGGTTAAAGAAGTTGGCGTAACAGTTCCTGTAGTTGTTCGTCTAGAAGGTACTAACGCAGACCTAGGTCGCGAAGTACTTGCTAATTCTGATGTTGATATCATTGCAGCTGAATCTCTAACAGATGCTGCTCAGAAAGTTGTTGCTGCTGCGGAGGCTAAATAATGTCTGTATTAATTAACAAAGACACTAAAGTAATCTGTCAGGGTTTCACTGGCGGTCAAGGTACATTCCACTCAGACCAAGCTATCGCATACGGTACGCAAATGGTTGGTGGTGTTTCACCTGGTAAAGGTGGTCAAACTCACCTAGGCCTTCCTGTATTCAACACAGTACGTGAAGCAGTAGAAACAACGGGCGCAACAGCAACGGTTATCTACGTACCAGCACCTTTCTGTAAAGATGCAATCCTAGAAGCGATTGATGCGGGTATCGAGCTGATCGTAACGATCACTGAAGGTATCCCTACAACAGATATGATCGACGTTAAAGTGAAGCTAGAAGAAACTGGCGTTCGCATGATCGGTCCTARCTGTCCAGGTCTAATCACTCCAGACGAGTGTAAGATTGGTATCATGCCTGGTCATATCCACAAAAAGGGTAAAGTAGGTATCGTATCTCGTTCAGGTACTCTAACTTACGAAGCTGTTAAGCAAACAACAGATGAAGGCTTTGGTCAGTCTACTTGTGTTGGTATCGGTGGTGACCCAATCCCAGGTTCAAACTTCATTGATATTCTAAAGCTTTTCCAAGAAGACCCAGAGACTGAAGCAATCGTAATGATTGGTGAAATCGGTGGTACTGCGGAAGAAGAAGCTGCTGAGTTCATTAAAGCGAACGTAACTAAGCCAGTTGTTTCTTACATCGCTGGTGTTACAGCTCCTCCGGGTAAACGTATGGGCCACGCTGGCGCAATCATCTCTGGTGGTAAAGGTACTGCTGAAGATAAATTTGCAGCACTAGAAGCTGCAGGCGTTAAGACTGTTAAGTCTCTTGCTGACATCGGTAAAGGCCTGCGTGAAATCACGGGTTGGTAATTAGCTAACTTTTAGCTATCGATATAATAAAGGCTTGGTCAATGACCAAGCCTTTTTGTTTGTCGCTATCTACGATAATAAAATATTTTAGAGCTAGAGCTAGAGCTAGAGCTAGAGCTTATGCTCGGCCTCTATGTAGTTGAGACAGCATAAACATCGCAGCGGCGCTGATAACAACAGAAGGGCCAGCTGGAGTATCGTAGAACCAAGACAAGCTTAAGCCACCAAACACAGCAATAGACCCGATAATGGATGCTAAGAATGCCATTTGCTCAGGAGTGTTTGAGAACTTTCTCGCCGTTGCTGCAGGGATGATAAGTAGTGATGTCATTATTAATGCCCCAACAAACTTCATGCCGACCGCAATAACAATCCCCACAAGAAGCATCAAAATTAAGCGCATTAAATCAATATTGATTCCATCTACCGCAGCTAGGTCTTCATTAACCGTGGTTGAGAGCAGCGGTCGCCAAAATATCGCGAGCACTAGCCCAATAACTGCAGCCCCTGCATAAATAAAGACTAAATCTGTCGAAGACACTGCGAGTAAGTCGCCAAATAAATAGCTCATAAGGTCAACACGGACATTATCTAAGAAACTGACGGCGACTAAGCCTAAAGATAGGGCGCTGTGTGCCAATATTCCAAGCAACGTGTCGGTCGCAACGAGCTTTTGTTTCTGCAAAGTCACCAGCAATACTGCCAGCATTAAGCAGCAGATCAGTAGTGCGAAATATAGGTTAATGTTGAACAGAAAACCAAGCGCTAATCCCATCAGCGAAGCGTGTGCTAACGTATCGCCGAAGTAAGCCATTTTACGCCAAACTACAAATGAACCTAATGGTCCTGCTATCAGTGCAATGCCCAAGCCTGCCAAAATAGAGGGGAGAAGAAATTCAATCATTAATGGTGTCCATGTTTGTGATTTGAACAGTCATGCGCACCGCCTTTTACGGGTTGACCAGCTAAGTCATGGTGATGGTGTTCATGTTGGTGGTGATAAAATGCTAATGTTTCTTGAGTTGCAGCCCCAAACAGCGCGATGTAAGAAGGGTGCTGCTTTATATCAGCTGGTGCACCTGAGCAACAAATATGGTGATGAAGACAAATAACATCATCTGTTTTGGCCATGACTAAATGTAAGTCATGGGACACCATAAATACGGCGCAACCAAAGCGATGACGAATAGTATCAATTAGGTCATACAGGTCAATTTGCCCCTGAACATCGACACCTTGTGCTGGTTCATCTAGTACCAAAAGGTCTGGTCTTCTTAGCAATGAACGAGCAATGAGAACACGTTGGTTTTCACCCCCAGAAAGCTGATGCATGTTACTTTTTTGTAGATGTTCAGCACCAACCAATTTTAGAGCTTCTAAGATTTCTTGCTGACTAAACTTCCCTGAGAGTTTGAGAAAGCGCTCAACATTGAGAGGCAAGGAGTCGTTGAGCTTTAGCTTTTGTGGTACATAGCCGATCTTCAATTTCTTCGCTTTAGTTATCTTTCCTGAGAACTTATCTTGTAGACCGAGTACGACTTTAACCAGTGTGGATTTACCAGCACCATTTGGGCCGATTAAGGTGGTAATACGACCTCGCTCTAGAGTAAGGGATATATTATCTAGAACTTTTCGGCCATCGAATTCAACGCTAACAGAGTCGAGTCGAATTAAGTTATCCATGAATAGAACTCATTTGCAATTAACTAATGTTATAATGTAACATTTGTGAACTCCCTAGGCTACTTTTCCTTTTATTGAGGCGTTATGTTCCGTTCGTTAAGCGTAAGTATATGTTTGATTCTTTTACCTGTGGCAGCACAAGCAACCACTGTGTTAACTAGCTTTAAGCCAATTCAAATGATTGTCACTGAATTGACTGAAAGCGTAACAACCCCTGAAGCACTGATGAATAGTAATGCGTCTCCGCACGATTACGCACTGCGCCCATCTGATGTCAAAAAGCTGCACAATGCAGATTTGTTTATCTGGTTTGGCCCAGAACTAGAGTCTTTCCTTACAAAAGTAACAGAAGGAAAAAGTAATGTACTTACGATCAGTTCTATTCCTGACTTAGAACTTAGAGAGTATGGGGGAGGGGATCATAGTGACCATGAAGGGCACGATCATGGCAGCCACGATGCTCACTTTTGGTTAGGTTCTGAGCAGGTTAAAGTGGTAGCAACCGCTATTAGTAAAAAACTTGCTGATACAGACCCTGAGAACGCAGCGACTTATCAAAGTAACCTTGTCGATTTTCTGGAAACACTAACAAGTACTGAGCAAGATATTGCGGAAGCGCTTAAGCCAGTTCAAAGTAAAGGATATTACGTTTTCCACGATGCCTATGGTTACTTTGAAGAGACTTACGGGTTAAATAACTTAGGTTACTTCACTGTTAGTCCAGATAGAAAACCAGGTGCGAAAACGCTAATCACTATCAGAAAAACGTTGGTCAAAGAAGACGTTAGGTGTGTGTTCTCTGAGCCTCAATTTACGCCTGCTGTTATAGATTCTGTCACCCGAGGTAGCTCTGTGAAGAAAGGGGTTCTAGATCCTGTCGGCTCTAATATAAAAGTAGAAAGTGGAAGCTATTTCAGTTTCCTAAAACAGATCTCTAACAGCTACGTAGAATGTTTATCTGATAGCGAGTAGATCAAAAAATGGCTCGGTGTATCGTGTAATTTCATCTGTAAAAGTATAATTACGTGATCGCCGAGTAATATTATGTTTTGAAAAGAGGAACTGTGTTCTTTCCCGGTGAATTTCAGCTAGAATAAGATACATAATTATTATCTAAAATTAATGAAATTCCCTTATCTTTAAATAGCTTAATCGTTTTTGACTAGGGGCTTAGAATTATTCTTGCTGCACTAAGGTCAAAATTTGCGTCAAAACTATGTTGTAGTACTCACCTTATGGGTTCTATCGTTTAATGTATTTGCACTGAACTCATCATCTTCCGTTTTCTATCCTTTACCGATGCATGCGCAAGGGAAGTTTTTGGCTGCGAAAGATATTTTTGTTGGCATTAACGGCGGCCTCTGGGTTCATGATGTCCATGGTAATATTGTCTTTTATGATGGACGTGTCCTTTTACCTAAAAAGGGCAGCTTACTTGATTTCCCTTCCGAGCAACTCGCTTTTGCTGATAATAAGTTTTGGACTTATTTTGATAATGAAGTCTATGAGAATACCCCTGGGATTGGTCGCTCTTTAGCATTCAGCTTAAATCCAGGTTCTGAAATTACTAATATCGGTTCTTCAGGTGACTATGTTTGGGTGACCGATGATACAAACTTTTATACTTTCAACGTCGTTAATCACGAGTTTTCTACTTATTCCCTTCTTGAACTTTATCGACATAACAAAGCTAGCAGTATCAAAGTCAATGATGCGGAACGGGTACTAACGAAGTGGGTACTCGCAACTACCGCTGGGACCTATTTATCCTCAGATGAGGAATTTACTCACATTCGCTCTTCCGGTAAAAACTACTCTGAGGAACTGTATTTTTCCAAAACACGACGTGAACTCATTATTGGAACCTTGGATGGTGCGGTTGTCATCGATATTACAAACCCTAGTAGTATCAGCAAAAGGATAGGGACGTCGCACGTATTGGCTTTGGAGGAAACGACAACTGGCTATTGGGTCGGCACTGAACATGGTTTATACAATTACGATTTTCTTTCCGGAGAAGTCAGTAAAATCGATAAAAATGGCAATGACAAGTTCTCCCTACCGGGCGACAAGATCTATTCAATAAAGAACACCCGATTTGGAGGGGTGTGGGTCGCCACGAATAACGGTATTCGCTATTTTTCATTATTTAGTAAAAGCTTTGGGCGTAATTCTTTAAGTGGCAATGACATGCATGTTAGTAAAGCTGTCATTACTAAAGTAAAAGCAAAAGACTCCGACGGCTACTGGGCATCTTCGACGTCTGGGCTTTATTATATGAGTAATGATCATTCAATTGAGCCTAAGCTTGTTTACTCCGGGAAAATATCCGATTTTTTGATTGTTGAAAACAAGCTAATACTTGCAACAGACGAGGGGCTAGTTTGTGTCAATATCTTAAACCATGAATTTGAACAACTCCCAGTCCCGATGGTGCTTCAAGGGCTTTCTGTTGAACATCTAGCACTTACGGGTGGAAACGTAGTTTGGCTTACTTCTGGGAACTCATTATTCTCTTATGATCTCAGTACCGATAATGTTGAGAAATTCGGCAGTAGTTGGTTGGTTGGAAAATATTTACCCACAAAGATTACTGAGCTAGAGGGCACACAAGAAGATAACGTTCTAATTGGGACGGATCATGGTCACTACTCATTCGTCGGAGACAAAATTAGTTTTAACCGAAATTCTGAACGCTTCGGCAAAACAATTGATATCGCTATTGCTAGAGATGGTTCTCAATGGTTTGCTAGTAGTTACGGAGTATACCGTGTAGATACTGGATCTAAGGACGTAATCGAAGTTCCGCTTATTGAAGAGAACATAAGCTCTAAGTGCTTGATGCCAGTAAAGGGTGGCGTTTGGGTTGGTTCTTCAAAAGGACTTAGCTTCCATGATAATTTTGGAAAGCTGCAAAAACATTTTGGCTCGCTTTCTGGTCTCATAGATAACGAATTATCTGCGGGCTCGTGCTCGGTTAGCGACGATGACCAGGATGTTTTACTACTTGGCTCTAAGTATGGGACCTTGATTGCGAAATCAGATGCTTTGCTTGTGGCTGATACTCCACAAAATTTTGCAATATTCAGCCGCGTAACGGTAGACCAAAAAACGGTATTCTTAGGTGGAACTGAAGATGCTTTAAAACCATTTCCCTACGGTTCTTCAATTGGCTTCAAGGTTGGCATCGTTCCTATGGCGCAGTCATCAGAGCTGGAATACAGACTGAATTCCGACGAGTCATGGAACGTATTCGAAGGTGGTTTGCTTACCTTTGAGCACTTACCTCCAGGAGAGTACAACCTTGAAGTTCGTTCTTCTTCTAATTCCTATACTATTTTTATGGGGGCTGAGCAGGCGTTTATTGTTGCGAAACCGTGGTTTTTAACTAAATGGGCTGCAGCCACTCTTCTTTTAGTTACTGTCGCGTTGATCACTCTTATTGTTTTGTGGCGTTCTCGATTTATGGCGCGAGCTAACCAACAATTGAAAGCACAAGTCGCGCTTAAAACAGACCAACTGCGTCACCAGAGTCGAGTCTTGCTGACCACTAACCAACAATTACGTAAGCAGCTTCAAGTTAAGAGTGTTGTTGTGGAGCATAAAGCTGCGGAGTTGGAGGACAATTTATCCAGTATTCTCTTGAACTTACCGAATTGGCAGAATAGTCAGGCGACTCCTTTTATCGCCCAATTGCACTCAGGCTTTGCGTTATTAAAGAATAGTCGTTCGACAAGTGATACTGAACTCTACTGCTACGATCTATTGTTTATTTTGAAAGCTGTACTAGAAGTCTGGCGTGAAGAACTCGCTAAGTCTGGGGTTCAAATAGAGTTTAAATTACTGACGAATCAACGCCATGTGAATTTGTTTTATTTTAACCTTGATGTTGTATTTAATAACATCATCGCCAATTTGCTAAAACGAAGCTACAGAAGTCAAAGACTAACGATATCTTTTGAGGAAGAAGAAGAGTATTTGAGTGTTACTTTTCTGGACCATGGTTCACCGCTACCTAAAAATTTGTCGCCTATCAGCGAGCATGTGAATGGAACTAAGGCTGACCTCAATATCGAACAGCTGCCAATGCTTATGCAGCAAAACAGAGGTCTAGTTAACGTATTTGTTTCGGATACCCAGAATAAAGTTCAGCTGCTGTGGCCTATTGAACGTACAGCAGAACAAAAAGCGATTGCTGCAACATACGAGCATATAGAATCCGTTGGGACACAGTTGTCGGATGCTGGGGCTATTCCAACATTAACGGCAGAAGAAGAGTGGATGAATAAGATCAACCATATTGTGATAGAGCATTATTCCAACCCTGATTTTGGTACGACCATGCTAGCCAAACAGCTGTTCGTTTCCGAGAGGAGTCTTCAAAGGCGTTTTAAATCGATTACTAATCGGACATTTAAAGATTATTTAAATGAAGTTCGTTTAGAGAAGGCATGCGAACAGTTACTAGCTGGAGGAAAAATTTCAGATGTAGCGTATGACTGCGGTTTCAACGACCCTTCGTATTTTGGTCAGAGGTTTAAGCTTCATTTTGGTACTTCACCATCCAAGTTTGCCGGAAACGCAGAGAGTTAATGCACCACCTGACCTCCTAAGTATTGAATAAGTACTCAGCCTCGAATTCTTCGGGGCTTTTTTATACGTGCAGATAGGGGGAGTCTAATGAAAGAGTTTTTTTACACAAATAGGTGGGTAGAACGGAATTAGAGAATTAGAGAATTAGAGAATTAGAGAATTAGAGAATTAGAGAATTAGAGAATTAGGATAAGAAAAAAAATGTCGTGGTATAGCCGGGGGGACTATACCACGGGTGCCAATGACACCTTCGCTTGCTGCCGGAGTGATATGGCAAGCCACATCACCTCTGGAATAAATTATGAAAGGAACAAACTTCCTTTCGATGGATTCACTATATGCCTTCCTACTTATTTTACTTATAAAATTAACGACAACTTACCCTTAATAAAGCGACATCTTTGTAAGGTGCTGATTTTTATCGATTATTGTTTGTTTTGTACTTGCGGACTAGTCAGGTGGTTTTGGCCTGGATATGAAACTAACGTTTTTGACGTCGTGGTTTTTAACGAAACTTACGAGTGATATTTTCGGAAACATTGATTTCACGCAATAGAATTGTGGAGATTTGTGTATATTATCCTCGCAAATAACAATCTTTCTCATTATCAATCACGAATTGGGTATTTATGAAACTCTCACAACTAGAGCAAGGAACAGCGGCTTCTATTGTTGCACTAACAGGCCTAACACCAGAGGTTAGAAAAAAACTTATGGTTATGGGGATGTTGCCAAAAACAGAGGTGAAGCTTATCCGCCGTGCGCCAATGGGTGATCCGCTTCAGGTTGAAGTGAGAGGGGTTTCTATTGCCATCCGTGAAAGTATTGCAGAACAAATCGAGGTTATTTAAATGGATTATCAAGTTCTTACCGTTGGTAACCCGAATAGTGGTAAAACAACATTATTTAATGCGCTGACTGGTGCTAAGCAGCATGTTGGTAACTGGGTTGGTGTAACCGTAGAAAAAAAGACCGGTTTATACTCGCACGCAGGTGATCAATTTCAACTGACTGACTTACCGGGTATCTACGCACTTGATAGTGGTAACGATGCGAACAGTATCGATGAATCTATTGCATCTCGCGCAGTGCTAACTCACCCAGCAGACGTAATCATCAATGTTGTCGATGCAAGTTGTCTAGAACGAAGCTTGTACATGACATTACAGCTACGCGAGTTGGGGCGTCCAATGATCGTTGTGTTGAACAAAATGGATGTATTAAAACGCGAGCGTCAGGTAATTAACCTTAAAGCGTTAGAGGAAGAGCTAGGTTGCCCAGTTTTAAGCCTGTCTGCAAACAACAAAGGTCAAGTGGTTCGCTTTAAAGAACGTCTTCATAAATTGCTTGTTCAAGGTGTGAGTCTTGACCCTATCTCTATTGATTACGACGCCGCGTTAGAAGCTCTTATCCCTTCTGTTGAGTCACAATTTGATGATGCTGATGTATCTCATCGAGCGCTAGCAATTCGAGCTTTAGAGAATGACTACTTGGTTTTGAATGGGCTAGCTCCTCAAACTCGTACTCAAATCGATGGTGTACGACTTGGGGCTGAGTTCGATATAGACCTTGCTGTTGCAGATGCGAAATACACTTTCTTGCATGACCTTTGTAAGCGTGTTCGTCGCAGTGAAGGTAAATTAAGCCGCAACTTTACCGAGAAAGCGGATCAATTCATTTTGAACAAATGGGTCGGCATTCCTTTCTTCTTCGTCATCATGTACCTGATGTTTATGTTCTCTATCAATATCGGTAGTGCGTTTATCGACTTCTTCGATATTGGCGTGGGTGCATTATTGGTGGATGGTGGTCACTACCTACTGGATGATCATTTACCTGTATGGTTAGTGACAATATTGGCTGATGGTATTGGTGGTGGTGTCCAAACGGTCGCGACCTTTATCCCAGTTATAGCGGCTCTTTATTTGTTCCTTGCGGTACTAGAAAGCTCAGGTTACATGGCTCGTGCGGCATTTGTGCTTGATAAAGTGATGCAGAAAATAGGCCTACCAGGTAAAGCGTTCGTGCCATTAGTTTTAGGTTTTGGTTGTAACGTACCTTCTATTATGGCGACTCGTACGCTAGATCAAGAACGTGAACGTAAACTGGCAGCATCTATGGCGCCATTTATGTCATGCGGTGCTCGCCTTCCAGTTTATGCACTGTTCGCTGCAGCATTTTTCCCAGGTGCAGGACAGAACGTAGTATTTGCTCTGTACATCATGGGTATCGTTGCTTCGGTGTTTACGGGTTTATTCCTTAAAAACACTATCTATCCGGGTAGCAGCGATAGCTTGGTAATGGAGATGCCTGATTATGAACTGCCAACTGTACAAAACGTAATGCTAAAAACATGGCAGAAGTTGAAGCGTTTCGTTCTTGGTGCCGGCAAGACTATTGTAATGGTCGTAGCTATCCTTAGTTTCTTAAACTCTTTAGGTATGGATGGCAGCTTTGGTAACGAAGACAGTGAAAACTCCTTGTTGTCTAAAGCGGCTCAAGTAGTAACACCTGTATTCCAGCCGATTGGCATTACAGAAGAAAATTGGCCTGCAACCGTGGGTATCATTACGGGTATCTTTGCGAAAGAAGCCGTTGTAGGTACACTAAACAGCTTGTACACCACACCTTCAGATGAAGAAGCCGCTGAATTCGATTTATCTGCTAGTTTGGAAGAAGCGGTTATGACAATCCCAGAAAACTTAGCTGGTTTGAGCTACTCAGATCCATTGGGTATTGAAGTTGGTGATTTATCTGACTCAAGCTCTGTCGCTGAAGAGCAAGAAGTTGATTCTTCGATATTTGGTAATCTAAAAGATAAATTCGTCTCTGGTCACGCAGCTTTTGCTTACTTGATTCTTATCTTGCTTTACACACCTTGTGTTGCTGCAATGGGTGCTTATGTTCGCGAATTTGGTCAGACATTTGCTCGCTTCATTGCGGTATGGACGATGGCTCTTGGTTACTTCGGCGCAACGTTCTATTACCAAGCTGCAAACTTTGCCGCTCACCCAGTGACAAGTGCAGTATGGATGGTGGCTATCGCTGGTGGCTTTGTTGTGACATATCGAGTGTTTAAGAAATTGGGTCGCAAACAAAAAGTCTTAGAGGTACAGGTTGTATGATTTTAACTGAACTTCATCAGTACATAGATATCAATGGCGTAGCAGCGCGTACAGAGCTAGCATCTAAGTTTGGTATGAGTGAAGATGGCGTTGATGCAATGCTGAGTGTATGGGTTAAGAAGGGAAAGGTTTCTCGATTAGTCGATACTAACAAGCATGGTCATACAACACGTATCCGTTACACCATTAGTAAGCAAGATGGTTTGTCACTCAATGTGATGATGTAGTTCTTAAAGTCTTTGATAAAAAACCGCAGCTTTTTAGCTGCGGTTTTTTTTGTTATCGGGATCTTTACTTAAATCCCCTCTGACTGAAGAGCGTTTCACTTAATCGCTCTTCAATTAAGAATCTTTGGTTTCGCCTAAGCCCAAAACTTTTAATCCAATGCTGAGCAGTAGAATGGAGACGGGTAGTACGAGTATATCCCAGCCGATGCTATCGAAGTTAACGAGTACTAACTCTAAAAACTTCACGAATAAGATGATGATGATCACTTCGGCCAGAATGTTTTTTAGATGGCCAATATTCGGCGTCTTAATCCAGCTAAGAACTTTGATTTTCTTTAGTTGTTCATCACTTTTATCTGCGGTGCTTTTATCCGAAATAAATAGAGTGAAAACGCCGTGAGAAAAGATAAAAAGAACAAAGGCGATAAGGAAAGTATCCAACGATTTGATTAAGTATGAAATCGCTATGTCTGTCGCATCTAAATGTGCAAGTGACTCTGGAGGCGTTTGGTTGAGAATGAAAACGGCGAATGCTGAGTAAGTTTTCGCTGCCCCCATAACAAATAGAAGTAGGGAAGCGAGCATCGAACAGATAATAGCGATCCAGCTGATATGACGAAATAGGTTGAATGTTTGTTTCATGATGCTCTCTCTATGTTGTGTGCGAGAGAGTATACGCAAGGTTTGCCTTTATGATAATTGGTGGTTTTTGTGAATTATTATTACGTGAGGGTAATAATGTTGATGCCTAGTGGGTAGGCATCAACGGACAGTTGATTGTTATGCTTTTTTAAAGATAGAGCTTAGTGACAACACGTTTTGAATACGAGTATGGATTACAGCTTGTTCTTCCTCTGTACGCTGTTCACCTTTGGTGTTACCCCATACAGGACCAGGCCACGCGATATCGCCTTTGAAGCGTGCAATATGGTGAATGTGCAGCTGAGGCACCATGTTACCCAGTGCTCCTAAGTTTAACTTATCGGGTTGAAACGTTGCTTCTAGTGCTTGGCTTACCGCTTGAGATTCAAGTAAGAACTGCTGTTGTTCTTTCATTGGTAAGTGGTGAAGCTCTTTTAAATTAGCTCTCTTTGGTACCAAGATAACCCAAGGTACTGCGCTGTCTTTACTTAGCAGAGCTAAGCTTAGTGGAAACTCACCAATAACCGTGGTGTCTTTTGCTAATTGTGGGTGAAGTTCAAAGCTCATTGTTATTGTCCATTTCGATTTCTTGAATTCAGTATACGTTAGATAAAACAAAAGGTTGATGCTCTCACATCAACCTTTGTATTTAATCTCAGTAATCCGTAGGGAATTACATGCGCTCTAGAGTGTCGATGCCTAGTAGCGATAGACCTTGTTTGATCGTCTTCGCAGTCAGTGCTGCAAGCTTCAGGCGGCTTTGCTTAACTGATTCATCTTCAGCAATTAGGATAGGGCATGCTTCGTAGAAGCTAGAGAATTGACCAGCAAGTTCGAATAGGTAGCTACACATGATGTGTGGCTGACCTTCACGAGCAACAGACTGTACCGCTTCTTCAAATTGTAGAAGCTTCGCGATAAGTGCTTTCTCTTTCTCTTCAGTGATTTTGATTTCACCTTCAAGAGAATCCATAGAGACGCCTGCTTTAGCAAATACAGAAGCAACACGAGTGTACGCGTACTGCATGTACGGTGCTGTGTTACCTTCGAATGCAAGCATGTTGTCCCAGTCAAACACGTAGTCAGTTGTACGGTGCTTAGAAAGATCTGAGTACTTAACCGCAGCCATTGCAACAGTGTTAGCAATCGTTGCTTTTTCGTCTTCTGCTAGTTCAGGGTTCTTAGATTCGATTAGCTGAGCTGCACGAACTTCAGCTTCATCAAGAAGATCTGCAAGGCGAACAGTACCACCAGCACGGGTCTTGAATGGCTTGCCATCTTTACCTAGCATCATGCCAAACGCGTGGTGCTCAAGAGAAACAGATTCTGGGATGTAACCTGCTTTACGAACAATAGTCCAAGCTTGCATTAGGTGCTGATGTTGGCGTGAGTCGATGAAGTAAAGAACGCGGTCTGCGCCTAGTTCTTCAAAACGGTATTTAGCACAAGCAATGTCTGTTGTTGTGTAAAGGAAACCGCCATCACGCTTCTGGATGATAACGCCCATTGGGTCGCCATCTTTGTTTTTGTATTCGTCTAGGAAGACAACTTGTGCACCGTCATCTTCTTTAGCAAGGCCTTGCTCTTTCAGGTCAGCTACGATTTTAGGTAGCATGCTGTTGTACATGCTTTCGCCCATAACGTGTTCACGAGTTAGAGACACGTTTAGACGATCGTAGTTGCGCTGGTTTTGAATCATAGTTACGTCAACAAGCTTCTTCCACATTTCAGCGCAGAATTCGTCGCCGCTTTGCAGCTTAACAACGTAGCCACGAGCCTTAAGTGCAAACTCTTCGTCTTCATCGTAAAGTTTCTTAGACTCACGGTAGAAACCTTCAAGGTCAGCAAGTTCCATTGAAACTTCACCAGACTCAGCCTGAACGCGCTCAAGGTTTGCGATAAGCATACCAAATTGAGTACCCCAGTCACCGATGTGGTTAGCACGGATAACATTGTGGCCTAGGAATTCTAGAGTACGAACTACTGCATCACCGATGATCGTCGAACGTAGGTGGCCAACGTGCATTTCTTTAGCAACGTTTGGTGCAGAGTAGTCAGCAACGATGGTTTGCGTTTCAGCGGTTGCAACACCAAGGCGAGAGTCAGCCAGTGCTGCGTCTGCTTGTTTTGCTAGGAAAGCTTCATCTAGGAAGATGTTTAGGAAACCAGGGCCTGCGATTTCAACTTTAGAAGCGATACCGTCTAGGTTTAGAACGTCCAATACTTTTTGAGCAAATTCTCGTGGGTTAGTGCCTAGTCGCTTAGCAACGCCCATTACGCCGTTTGCTTGGTAGTCACCAAATTGTGGTTTTGCAGATTGACGAACAACCGCAGGAGAGCCTGCAGGTGCGCCAGCGGCTTCTAGAGCCTGAGATACTTTGTCATTAATCAGTGCTTGGATATTCACACGCGTTTCCTTCAATTCAAGGATGATAAGAGTGGTCGTTATTTCATGGTCACTGAATCGGTTATTTGTGTTTCCACTTAACGATTTAATGACGAAATGAACAACAGACTCTGTTTAAGTTCACAAAAATGGCGGTAATCATACCAATTTTGTGAGGTTTCTTATAGGTCGAATTGATAGAAAATTAACATTTCCTGAGGGGTTTTTGACAAACCACTTTTGCACAACAAAGTTAGCGTACTTATTGGGTGTAATTTGTAAAAGCAGCGCTTGTTGCCGAAAGTAAAACTGATAACATGCTGCCATTATTTGGAGAACATAGGCAATGACAATGAACCTCAAGCAAGCCGAACTAGAACCACAACAAATGATTGCACGCCTTGACACGTTTATGGCGAAAATTGAGCGTTTAGGAAGCACATTAGGTTTGGACTTAAGTTTTGCTCAAGCTGATCATATCGCGCTAAGAATCAATGAAACAGAGTTAGCGAAGTCGGCACATCAGGCATGGTCTGAATACGGTTCTACCATTTCAGAAGCCCTTATTAATGGTCGCCCAATTGTTGTATTGGCTTTTGATGAGCCTTTGCAAAGTCTTGGCTGGAAGATCGAATGTTTAGAACTGCCATACCCAGCAGAAGGCAAGGTTTACCCAAGCCAGGACTGGGAGCATGTTGAGTTTGTGATCCCTTCTCATGCCCAAACAGCTGATGAATATTTAGAAGACTTAAAAGAAACTTACCCAAGGTTTGCGGCTAACTTTGATATGTTGGCGGAGCAAGGCATAAAAATGAAGCTCTCCAGCCCTAAAGGTGAAGGGGAACGTTTAAATAACCCGACTGTTGCATTCAAGCATCAAGGGGTTTGTATCAAGTTGCACCCACATTCCTTGAAGAAGATTGTGGAATCAGAGCAAGCATAGTTTTAGTCGATAGTTAACAAGGATCAGATTCCTGATCTCGCTTAGGCTCGTCGGAATGACGAAGTACTTGATAGTGTTTGCCAGAGTCTATCTTTAGAGGCTGACTGAGTGTTCGAGGGCGCATGGACGAGTTCGTCATTCCCGCTAGAACCGAAGGAGCGTAATCGGGAATCTCATAAAGAGGCTCCGATGCTCAGATACAAAAAACGCGTAATAGGGTATGCCTATTACGCGTTTTTTATTGGGTTCTAACTGGAAATCGTAATTAAAAAAACAACTTACAGAATCACGGTCTTGTTGCCGTAAACAAACACATGATCGTTGATCACTTTGTTTAAGGCTTTACTCAATACATTCTTTTCGACGTCACGGCCCGCTTGTGCCATGTCTTTTGCACTGAAATTATGATCTACAGGGATCACGTCTTGTTTGATGATTGGGCCTTCGTCGAGATCGTTTGTTACAAAGTGCGCAGTAGCACCAATGATCTTTACGCCACGCTCATAAGCTTGTTGGTATGGTTTAGCGCCAATAAACGCAGGTAAGAAGCTGTGGTGAATGTTGATGATTTTGTGGTTGTATTTTTCAACAAACCCAGGGGTTAATACGCGCATATACTTCGCAAGAACAAGGTAATCCGCTTCATACTGGTCAATTACTTCAAGCATCTTCAGCTCGTGTTCTTCACGGTTTAGCCCTTCATGCGAAACATGGTGGTAAGGGATATCAAAACGCTCGGTGAGGCTTTGCAGCGTATCGTAGTTACCTACAACGGCAGCGATTTCTACATCTAAGCTACCATCAAAATTCTTCATCAAAATATCGCCGAGGCAATGCGCTTCTTTAGTCACTAAGATAACAACACGCTTGCGAGATGAACCAATCAACTGACGTTTTGTATTTTCAGGTAAGGCCTGGTCTAAATCAGCAAGGAATGTTTCGTCGTTAAAATAGCCTTCTAATTCAGTACGCATGAAGAAGTGGCCGCTTGTGTTATCAACAAACTCATTATTGTGGACGATATTTAATTGATGCTTGTAACAGATGTTAGTGATCTTAGAGATAAGTCCAGGGGCATCAGTACAGTGTGTTAGCAGTGTTTTCTTTTCCATTTTCATCCTACTTCCATGAAATGTTTTTTTTATTCTGTAAATTAATTATCGGCTGTCGAACGGTGAACTATGCCGCAATATGAGAGCTATAATTAATCTATTATCGATCTTGTTTCAACAAAATCTACAAAGCATTTACCGACTTGATAAATTTTTGTTGATGTTAACAACACCCTAACAGGCATTGGTTTTACGAAAGGTGGTAGAAAATGGATAAAGAGTTACTAGCAAGAAAGCTGTATTGTGAAAGAGTAAACTCACTCCTTGGTGAAGAGCAGATGGACGAAGATATTCTTACTGAAATGTGGGAATGCAAGGCCTCACCAACTGATGCTGCAAAGGCAATGCAAAGTGCAGATGAAGGCTTTCAAGGTGCTC
The DNA here is from genome assembly GCF_050337375.1 of Vibrio makurazakiensis. Taxonomy (NCBI): domain Bacteria; kingdom Pseudomonadati; phylum Pseudomonadota; class Gammaproteobacteria; order Vibrionales; family Vibrionaceae; genus Vibrio; species Vibrio makurazakiensis. The sequence goes on from NZ_JAKJSW010000003.1 coordinate 24,708, forward strand.
CTTGGCTTTCACGTTACCTTAATCGAAAATAGCTTAACCTTTTAATAGGTTTCTTTAGAACACACCCGGTGCGAATTCAATCTTGATTCGCGCCGGCTCACTAAACCTGCCATAATTCTATCCCTTTATTTTCTTAACTCCTCATAGTTTATGATCTCAAAAACGTTTTCTGCTAACGGTGCATTAGGTAAAGCGATTCCAGGCTTTCAACCTAGGCAAGCTCAACTAGATATGGCCGAGGCGGTTTCAAGTGCCATAGAAAAACAGACTCAGTTAGTCGTGGAAGCTGGGACAGGTACGGGTAAAACTTTTGCCTATTTAGTACCTGCGCTATTGAGTGGTAAGAAAACAATCATTAGTACTGGGTCTAAAAACCTACAGGAACAACTCTTTCATCGAGATTTGCCTCTGATGGTTGACGCTCTTGGCTTTTATGGTCAGGTTGCATTATTAAAAGGGCGCTCGAACTATCTTTGTTTAGACAGACTAAGTCGACAAATGGTGGAAAGCCATGGTACGCATACCGATCCAACACTATTGTCACAGCTCGTAAAAGTTCGTAGTTGGTCGTCCGCTACACAAACGGGTGATTTGGGTGACTGTGATGACATTGCAGAAGATAGCCCTGTTATTCCGACTATCACTTCAACCAATGACAATTGCTTAGGCAAAGAGTGCCCAAGTTATACCGATTGCTTTGTGCTTAAGGCACGAAAAAAAGCGATGGATTCTGATGTCGTAGTCGTTAACCACCACTTATTTTTAGCGGACTTAGCGATAAAAGAAACAGGGTTTGGTGAGCTGATACCTGATGCTGATGTATTTATTTTCGATGAAGCGCATCAACTTCCTGATATTGCCAGCCAATATTTTGGACAGTCAGTGTCCAGCCGACAGATCCATGATTTAGCCAAAGATATTGAGATTGGTTACCGCACTGAAGCGAAAGATATGCGCCAGTTGCAGAAAGTCGGAGATAAACTGGTTCAGTCCGCTTCTGATTTAAGAATCGTATTAGGTGACACGGGTTTTCGTGGCAACTGGAGAGAGGCATTAAAATCAGAATCGATAGCAAGAGAACTTGTACGTCTACAAGATTCTTTGCAATTAGCTGTCGACGTATTAAAGCTTGCGTTAGGTCGTAGCCAATTACTGGATACTGCGTTTGAGCGTGCCACCATGATTAAGTCTCGAATTGAGCGCGTGTGTGATGTTTCAATTACTGGGTATTCGTATTGGTACGATACTACGCCAAGGCAGTTTGCGTTACATATCACCCCATTATCTGTTGCTGATAAGTTCCATGAGCAAATAGAACTTAAGCCAGGAGCATGGATATTTACTTCAGCTACGCTCGCGGTATCTGATGACTTTACCCACTTCACATCTCGTTTGGGGCTAAAACCCTCTGACCAATTCTCTTTGCCGAGTCCATTTGATTACCCAAATCAAGCGCGTTTATGTGTGCCTCGTTATCTACCAGAACCAAATAGTCCAGGACTCGCTGATAAGTTGGTACGTATGCTGGCACCTGTCATTGAACAAAACCAAGGGCGCTGTTTCTTTTTATGTACGTCTCACAGCATGATGAAAGAGTTGGGTGAACGTTTTCGTGAAATATTGTCTGTCCCTGTTCTTCTTCAAGGTGAAACCAGCAAGCAGAAAACCTTAGCTGAATTTATGGAACTAGGTAACGCTCTGCTTGTTGCAACGGGGGCCTTTTGGGAGGGTATCGACGTTAGGGGCGACGCCCTTAGCTGTGTTATCATCGATAAATTACCCTTCACAGCACCTGATGATCCTTTGCTAAAAGCGAGGATTGAAGATTGTAAATTGAAGGGCGGCGATCCTTTTTCTCAGGTTCAACTACCTGATGCTGTCATTACATTGAAGCAAGGGGTAGGGCGACTCATCCGTGATAAACGCGATAACGGAGCATTGATTATTTGTGATAATCGATTGGTTACCCGTGATTATGGCGGCATATTTTTGGCGAGTTTACCTCCAATACCAAGAACCCGAGATTTAGGCGTTATAAAAGATTTCTTAGCTGATCACTAATCAAAGAAAAATTGATTTTCTAGCGACAGTGATTGGCCATTATTTTTAGACACAATACAGTTTATTTGAGGCGTTAATGAGCGCAAAAATTCTTGCACTAGATACCGCGACAGAAAATTGCTCTGTAGCATTAGTTATTGAAAACCAAGTGTTTGCACGTAGTGAAGTTGCACCACGTGACCATACAAAGAAAATCCTACCTATGGTAGATGAAGTGCTAAAAGAAGCTGGTATCAGCCTTGCTGATGTTGATGCAATCGCATTTGGGCAAGGCCCTGGCAGCTTTACTGGTGTGCGAATTGGCATCGGTATTGCACAAGGTTTAGCGTTTGGTGCTGATTTACCAATGATAGGTATTTCGACATTAGAAGCGATGGCACAAGGCTGTTATCGAGTTCTTGGTGATACTCATGTAGCGAGTGCAATTGATGCTCGTATGAGTGAGGTCTACTGGGGACGCTATAGTCGCGAGCTAGATGGTCGTTGGTTAGCGGTTGATGCGGAATGTGTTATTGCACCTAGTGATTTAGTAGAACAAGTGGAAGCGGATGCTCAAACTTGGTCTCAAGTGGGTACTGGCTGGGAAGCGTACGCAGAGCACATGAATAACGTTGCTTTGACTCGTAAAGAGACTGAGGTGCTGTTCCCTGAAGCTCAAGATATTGCCTTTTTAGCTCAGTTTGCTTTTTCTGAAGGCAAAGCAGTCCCAGTTGAGGAATCTGCACCTGTGTATCTACGTGATAAAGTTGCGTGGAAAAAATTACCAGGTCGTGAATAGTCACTGACGAACCAGTGTCAGCAGGTTAGGGGCTTATCACCCCACTAGAGTCTAGGTTCTTCCTATTGCATGCTTTATTTCAGCAATTTGCTGAGGTTGAGCCTAGGCTTATTGAATTTAGGTAGAGTGAATATGGTCTCAATTAACGGATTGCCTCCTTCGATTGGAAATACTCAAAAGACCAATCGAACGAATAAAAAAAATGAAGTTAAGAAAGGTGACGCGAAGCATTCTGTTGGCCAACCAACGAAAGTCGCGAATGCTGTTTCTCACTCTATTCGTCATGTTCAAGAATCCGATATTCACAAAGCTCAGATCCAATACGATTTACCTGAAGGGCGCGGTCGCCGAGCTTTAGAAGAGTATATGGATGTTATGAATCAGAGCAAAAAAGAGGAACTCGCCAAGCTTTTAGGGGTCGATATCTATATCTAACTGCAATTCTCGCTTTCATTAACTGAGTGAATCTTCTATGTTTTTTGTCAAACATCTCCGTTTTTTATTCCTTTCTACGTTCATTGTATTTGCCGCTGGCTGTTCGACATTGCCACAAGAACTTACGGCGAATGGTGAACCTGTCATTACCGATTACCAACAGTGGTTAGATGCCGATCCTGAAACTCAACCTGAGGTTAGGCTTGGTGGTGTCATTGCTTCCGTTCAAAACCTTGAAGATAAAACGCGGATTGAAGTCGTTAACTTACCGATAGGTAGTGATGGAAAGCCGGATATTAATCAAGAGCCGAAAGGGCGGTTTGTCGCTTACGTGACAGGTTATGTTGAACCCATTACTTTTGCTAAAGGCCGTATGATCACTTTCGTAGGTGAAACCAATATGCCGGAAGTTGGTGCTGTTGGAGACTATGAATACACTTTCCCTGTTATGAATGTAAATGGGCAGCGGTTATGGCAAATCAAAGAGAGAGTTGTCGTAACAGAAACGTCGTCTTACTTATATTCATGTAGAAGTATGTATTGTCGTAGTTTCGATTATGGACCTAAACAAGGGCGTGTTATTCAAGAAGTCAGATAGCCTTTGGGATGAGATTTGACGCTTTAATTCGTTGCTTTGACTAATTTTTAAAGCGCAAAGCCTGCGCTGAACTATATGTGAGAACCGTGCCTTTATTACCATTACGCGAAAATAAGTATTCGTTAGCATATGGCTCGGCGAAGAGTCATTCTACGTTAGACGCTCCAGTCTCGCCGCGCTCGATAGCCACGCTTGAAATTGGGATGCCATCAACGACCGCACAGACGGTCGTTTTTATTCATGGCTGGTTAGACAATGCAGCAAGCTTCACCTCAACCATTCAAGCCATAGCCAACGCTGACCCTAGTTTGCACCTAATCGCAATCGATTTACCTGGTCACGGACACTCAAGCCATAAAAGTAGCGACACTTATTACCCTTTTCATGACTATATTGACGATATTTACCAGCTTTTGCGTGAAATATCGCCAAACAGACTGGTGCTAGTAGGACATTCACTTGGTGCATTGATAGCAAGTTGTTATAGTGCCGCCTTTCCTGAACAGGTATCAGGATTAGTTCAAATTGAAGGTCACGGACCTCTTTCAGAAGCTCCCCAGAATACAGTGTCTCGACTGAGGCAAGGGGTATTAAGTCGACAACGGCAGCGGAGAAAGCCTTCACGTCCTCTAGCAACTCTAGAAGACGCAATACAGCTAAGATCAAATGTAAACCAAATTGAAGCTGAGCTTATTCAGCCGATTGTCGAACGAGGTATCGAATACCGCGATGGACAATGGCACTGGCGTTACGACGCTCAGTTGAAGTGTGATTCCTTATATCGAATGTCACAAGCGCACGCTGAAGCCATCATGCAGTCAATATCTTGCCCGCAACTTATTATTCTGGGAGATGAAGGCTATCGTGAGTTGCAGCACAATCGCTACAATTTAGCGACTTCTAAGCTAAAGATAGTGACAGTTAAGGGCGGGCATCATTGTCATTTGCAGAATCCTCAGCGCATTTCTGAACTAATTCTTGGTGTAGTTAACAAAATTTAAACAAGTGTTTGAGTGTTTCGTGCTCAAGCTCTAAAGCTGTGCTGTAATAACCGCAAATGATAAATAGCGGCTTTTAGTCAGCTGATAAACGAGGAGTAACATCGTGGATAAACCTTGGCTTTCACGTTTTCCAAGTGACGTACCAGAAACCATCAACCCAGATCAGTACCCATCTTTAGTTGAGATGTTTGAGCAGTCTGTTCAAAAGTATGCTGACCAACCAGCATTTATGAACATGGGCTCTGTGATGACCTTCCGTAAGTTGGAAGAGCGCAGCCGTGCTTTTGCCGCATACTTACAAAATGATCTGAAGTTGAAAAAGGGCGATCGTGTTGCCTTGATGATGCCTAACTTACTTCAATACCCAATTGCATTATTTGGTGTATTACGAGCAGGTATGATCGCGGTTAACGTGAATCCACTTTACACTCCACGAGAACTTGAACACCAGCTGAACG